>JAWXBB010000345.1:0-4439 GCA_034439795.1 Planctomycetaceae bacterium
AGCTTCACGTAGCTCAGGCCGGCCTTCTGGGCGGCGACTTCCATCGGCTCCTCTTCCGCCAGGTCGCGGAGCTCGACGAGTTTCGGATGCCGGAACAGGGCGTTGTCGTCGAACGTCACCTTGCCGTCGAGCGCGATCAACTCCCCCTCTTTGGTGACGACGAGCGGGTTGACTTCCGCCATGCTGCAATCGTGGTCGAGGAAGAACTGGCAGATCTGACGCAGGAGCTTTTCCGCGCTGCGGACGGCATTCCCTTCCAGTCCCAACGCGAACGCCAGTTTGCGGGCCTGATACGGGAACAGACCGGCGTCCGGGTCGAAGTGTTCCTGAAGAATCTTGTCGGGCGAATGTTCGGCGACGACTTCGATGTCCATCCCCCCTTCCGTGGAGACGATCAGCACCGGCTTGCCGACTTCGCGGTCGATCACCACGCCGAGGTACAGTTCGCGGGCGATGTTGAGTCCGGCCTCGACCAGCAGCGTCTGGACCTGCTTCCCCTCGGGGCCGGTCTGAATCGTGACCAGCGTGCTGCCGAGCATCCGCACGGCGTTTTCGCGGGCGGCGTCGGCGGACTTTACCAGCACCACGCCCGGCTGTTCGGGATGCTCCTTGAACCGCCCCTTGCCCCGGCCGCCGGCGTGAATCTGCGACTTGACCACGGCGAGCGGCCCGCCCAGCGCGGTGAACGCCGCGGCGGCTTCGGCGGCGGATTTCGCCACAATATTCTTCGGCACGGCGATGCCCGCGGCGGCGAAGAGTTGCTTGGCCTGATACTCGTGAATTTTCATGGAAGCGAGGTGCCTGAATTGCGGTCGGATGCCCAGCGTCAACAGCCCCGTTATGATAGCCCACGGTCCGACGACGGTCTAACCACCCCTGCCGATTTCCGGTCGATCCTGCATGTCCGATTGTCCCCCAGCATCAACGGGCCGATTCTCGGATCGCGTGGACAACTACGTCCGCTACCGGCCGTCGTACGCGCCGGAAGTGCTGGCCGTGATTGAATCGGTGACGGGTCTCCAGCCGTCCGCGACCGTGGCGGACATCGGCTCCGGCACGGGGCTGTCCGCCGACCTGTTTCTGCCGGCGGGATATGTCGTGTGGGGCATCGAACCCAACGCCGCCATGCGGCAAGCCGCGGAGGAGCGGTTGGGCGGGCATCCGCAATTTCACTCACAGGACGGCACCGCGGAGGCGATTGGTTTGCTGGATGGAAGCGTGGACCTCGTTGTCGCCGCGCAAGCCTTTCACTGGTTCCAGCCGGACGCCGCCCGGACGGAGTTCCGCCGCATTCTGCGCCCCGGCGGGTGGGTCGCGATTCTCTTCCATTCGCGCCGCACCGACCGGACGCCGTTCCTGCGAGCCTACGAGCAACTGCTCCTCGACTTCGGCACCGACTACCGCACGGTCCGGCACGAGAGCAGCGACGTCGCCGCGTTCTTCCCGCACGGTTGCGTGCAGCGCGTGCTGGACAGCGAACAACGGTTCGATCTCGCCGGCCTCCGCGGACGGATTCTGTCGTCGTCGTACACGCCCCCGGTCGGGCATCCGCGGTATCAACCGATGCTCGACGCCATCGACCGGTTATTCGCCGCGCACCAGCAGCACGGCGTGGTCTGCATCGAGTACGATACGCAGATCACACTCGGACAACTCTGACAGAACACAACCTCCCCCAGAAGCCGCGGGGTCCCACCCCCGCGGATCTTCCAGGCGACCCATCGACTGAGACCACCGCCGTGCTCAAAGGCATCTCCCCGTTGCTGTCTCCCGACTTGCTCGCCACTCTCGCGCGGATGGGACACGGCGACGACCTCGTGATCGCCGACGGCAACTTTCCGTCGGAAGGTGTGGCGCAACGGCTGGTTCGGGCGGATGGTCACGACGTCGTCCCGTTGCTGAATGCGATCCTGCAACTGTTCCCGATCGACACGTTCGTGGCTGATCCGGCGATTGTGATGCAGCCGGTAGACCCGAACACGCCTGAGCCACCGATCTGGTCCGAATTCCGCGCGGCGTTGCACCGCGCGGAAGGCCGGCCGATCCCGCTCGCGCCGATCGAACGCCACGAGTTCTACGCCCGCGCAAAGCAGGCGTTCGCGGTCATCGCCACCGGCGAGACGGCGGTGTATGCCAACCTGATGCTGAAGAAGGGCGTGGTGATCGCCGACTGACTCGCCACGGCGTTGGCGTGGTCCTCTTGGTTCGCGAATCGACACCACGGCTGGAAGAGTTCGTCCGCAGATTTCACAGATTATGCAGATTCTAGACGAGATAATTCGCATGACGGTAGTTCTAACTCTTGCTGCTTCCCATCCCAGTTTTCAATCTGCGCAATCTGTGAAATCTGTGGACGAACTCTTCAGATCGTCCCCATTGGAAAACCGTGCTGCCGAGCACCTCAGCGTGAGTCTTCGTGCCCGGCAGTCAGTTTCAGGTGTTAGCCCATGCCGCGCATGACGACCGAATCGACGTTGCAGGATCTCCGCGAACGGCTGGAGGCGGGGTATCCGCTGCTGTTTCTGCGGACCTGGGAGGAGCGCCGCTGGGAGCGGCTGCTGGCCGATCTGGCGTTGGAGATGGAGCGGGGTCTCGTCACCTGGACGCAAACCGCGGGGTGGCAGCCGCCGGTGACGGAGCTGGATCAACTCCCCTCGATCTTGGCGGCGTGCGAGCAGTATCCGCCGGAGCACCTGTTTCTGCTGAAGGATTTTCATCCGCAACTGGCCGACCCGAACGTCGTCCGCCAGTTGCGCGATCTCGCCGCGGTGCTGCCGGAGCGGAAGCAGGCGATTCTGTTGATGGACCCGGTCGCCGCGTTGCCCGCGGAGTTGGAGAAGGATGCGATCGTCATCCCCTTGCCGTTGCCGGGGTACAGCGACTTCCGCGAGGGTCTCGACGAGCTGCTGTCGGAACTCCGCACGGACGGATTCGCCACCGAATTGTCGCCGGAGGACGAAGACCATCTGATTCAAGCGGTCCTCGGGCTGACGTTCGCCGAAGCCCACAAGGCGTGGGTCCGCGCGCTGCAGTCGCGGACGAAGCTGGACGACGCGGCCCTCACGGTGCTGGTCTCCGAAAAGCGGACGCTGGCCTCGGCGTCGGACCTGCTCGAATTCCACGATCTGGAAGCGGGCGTGGACGACGTCGGCGGCCTGGACGAACTCAAACGCTGGCTGCAACAGCGGGCGCTCGCCTACACGCCGAAGGCCCGCGAACAGGGCATCCCGCTGCCGAAAGGGGCGCTCTTGCTGGGCGTGCAGGGCTGCGGCAAGAGTCTGACTGCCCGCGCGAGTGCGCGGATGTTGTCGTTCCCGCTCGTCCGGCTGGACATGTCGCGACTGCTGGAGAGCGGTCGCGGCGAATCGGAACGGAACCTCCGCGAAGTGCTGCATCTCGTCGAGTCCATTTCGCCGGTCGTCTTCTGGCTGGACGAACTCGAAAAGGGATTCGCCGGCATGGGGGGGGACGAATTCACCGACGCGACGATGGCCCGCATCGTCGGCACGTTCCTGATGTGGATGCAGGAGCAGCAACGGGCGGTGTTCGTCATCGCGACGGCGAACTCGGTCCACAACCTGCCGCCGGAAATGCTCCGCCGCGGCCGGTTCGACGAGTTGTTCTTCATCGACCTGCCGAACTTCCACGAGCGGCACCACATCCTGCAGATTCATCTGTCGAAACGGAACTGGAAGCCGGAACGGTTCCAATTGGACGAACTCGCCCAGCGGACGGAAGGGTACTCCGGAGCGGAGCTCGAACAGATCGTGTCCTCGGCGATCATCGACGCCTTCGGTCGCGGGCAGGTGATTACCGATCTCGATCTCGACCGGGCCCGCCGGCAGTTGGTGCCGCTGTCGAAGACGATGGAGGACAAAATCTTCGCCCTCCGGCAATGGGCGCAGGACCGTTGCCGCCGGGCGACCTCCGACAATCGCGCGGCCCAGATGCTCGACGAAGAACAGCGGATGGGAGACTTCGAGGAAGAGGACGACCAGTCGAGCGTGCTGCCGAGCTGGGCGGTGCTGGCCCAAGCGGGGCAACTCAAGGCGGCGATCGTGGAGTACGTCCGTCGCGAAGGGGGGGACATCCTGTTCCCCGAACTGTGCGCCGCCCTGCAGAATCACGTGGACATGAGCGGCGAACAAGGGCTCGCCGTCCGCAGCAATCCGAACACGGTGCTGTGGCTGGGCATGAGCAAGGATCTGTGCGAGGCGATCATCGAGCTGTCGCTGGCCCGGCGGTTGTACGTCCACCCGACCGACCCGGAGCGCTACCGCCGCGCGAACCTAGCCCTCAAGCTGCCGGTGCTGCTGGAACCGACCGACGAAAAGCTGCCGCGTCCGAAGTGGCTGCCGGCGTCGCTGCGGACGGCGAGCCCTTGTTCGCCGCTCATGTCCACGTGATTCTGCAGGGCGGCGCACAGTTCGGGGAACAGG
>JAWXBB010000346.1:0-3036 GCA_034439795.1 Planctomycetaceae bacterium
CTGTGCGCGTACGACCAGAAGGGCTACTTCTCGCCGCTGTTGATTCAGCACGTCGCGCGACGGCAGCCCGACCCGATCAGCCGCTACGCGCGGCACATCCAACGCCGTCACAGATTCGACGCCGCCGACTGGTGCCGGGCGATGACCGCGGCCTTGATGTCGCGCTCCATTCAGGATGCGACCTCGACCGAATTGGAAACCGCCCTGGAACTCGCCGGTCCCGACAACGAATCCCCCGCGACGGAGGTCATCGAAAAACTGTCCGCCGCCGCCACTGCCTGGTCGCGCGGTCTGACGGATTTGATCATGTCGCGCGCCACGGCGGGGTCGCCGGGCTGGTTGGCGATCAATTCGTGTTCCTTCCCCCGGCGGACGACGCTCTCACTGACCGCGGCCAACGGCGACCAACGTTCCGTCACGGTCGACCTCCCCGCTTGCGGCTTCGCATGGATCTCTGATGAACTTCCGGAATCCCCGCGCAAACCCGCCTCGAAGAAGTCTCCCCCGGACGACGATTGGCTGCTCGCCAACGACCGTCTGGAAGTCACGTTCAACGCGGCTACCGGCGGCATCGCCCGGGTTCGGCATCCGCAGAAACGCGAAGAACGGCTCAGCCAGCTCGTGTCGTTCCGGTTTCCGCGCGAACGGAAAATCCCCACCGGTGAAGAAGGCGCACCCCCGGTCAAGACGTTCTATGCCGAGACGCGCTGCCTGGGTCACGAAGCCGTGCCGACGGAAGGGCCGGTCCAGGAGTTCGTGACGTGGGGCGAAATCGTCGATCAGCTCCAGCCGCAAACGCTGGCGAAGTTCCGGCAGACGACGCGGCTGTTCCGCAGCCGGCCGGTGATTGAGATCGACGTCGAACTGTCCGACGTCAAAGTCCCCGATGGCGATCCGTGGAACAACTATTTCTGCCTGCGGTTCGCGTGGCACGACAGCACGGCCGCCGTCACGCGCAGCGTCCTTGATGGCGCGCAGGCTTTCGCGGGCGAGCGATTCGAATCGACGGGCGGGATTGAGATCGCGTCGGAGTCGGAACGGACAATCATTGTGCCCCACGGACTGCCGTTCCACCGCCAGACCGGCCCACGGATGCTGGACACGCTGTTGGTCGTCGCCGGCGAGACGGAGCGCAGGTTCCGTTGCACGGTGGTGCTGGATCAATCGTATCTGCTGGAAACGACGCGCGACGTGCTGTCGCCGGTGTTCGTGCAGCCGACGACGTCCGGGCCGCCGCGGTCGGGCACGCAGGGATGGCTGTTCCATCTCGACGCCCGCAACGTGCAGTTGCTCAGGCTGCTCGATGTGGAGAATCCCATCACCGAGGACCGCGATGAACCGGAACCGTGGCGGACGCTGTCGGGTTTTGCGGTGCGGTTGCTGGAAACCGAGGGGCGATCGAGACCGGTCAAGCTGCGGACGTTCCGGCAGCCCGTGTTTGCCCGCACGCGCGATCTCCGCGGCGACACGCGCCGCGAACTGTCCATCGACGGGGACACCGTGCTGATCGACATCGGCCCCTACGAACTCGCCGACGTGGAACTGCGGTTCGCGGCGACGTAATGTGGAGGGGTCAGTGGTCTGTTTTCGTAGGGTGGGCTGTGCCCACCATGTCTTTCCGACTTCGCCGCGACGCCTCGTGCAATGGTGGGCACAGCCCACCCTACTTCAAGAGCCTTTCACACCATGATTGTGACGATCGACGGGCCGGCGGGGACGGGGAAGAGCACGGTCGCCCGTTTGCTGGCCGATCGGCTGGGGTTCGCGTTTCTCAACACCGGCGCGATGTACCGTGCGGTGGCGCTCGTTTGCCTGGAGCGCGGGGTGGCGATCGCGGACGTCGACGCCGTCGGCGCGATTCCGGGCACCATCGACATTGCCTTCCGCGACAATCGGCTGTGGCTCGACGGCGTCGACGTCAGCGATGCCATCCGCGCCGCCAAGGTCACCGAGGCCGCGTCGCTCGTCGCGTCCAACCCGCGCGTCCGTTCGCAGCTCGCCGATCTGCAGCGGCGCTGCGGGGAAGGCGTGAACCTCGTCACCGAGGGCCGCGACCAGGGGACGGTCGTGTTTCCCCACGCCGAATGCAAGATTTTTCTGACGGCGTCGCCCGAAGAGCGGGCTCGCCGGCGGCAGCAGGAACTCCTCGCGCAGGGACAGGACGTGGCGTTCCACCTCATCTTGGCCGATCAACGGCTGCGCGACGATCGCGACGAGACGCGCGCCTGCGCTCCGCTGCGTCAGGCCGCCGATGCCGTCGTCGTGGACAGCTCGACGCTCTCGGCGACCGAGGTGCTGGACCGGCTGGAGCAGTTGGTGCGGTCGCGGATGTCGTCCACGTCGATGTGACCCAATCGTGACAAACGTCATAACCGTTGCGCACCGAATCTTTCACGAGGATCGCATCACAACCGCTCTTGCGAGCGCTCCGGGATCGTCTAGCCTGAATGTGGAAACCTGCGGCGGCCAAGGCCCGGATGGCCATTCGATCACAGTCTGAACGAACGGGGAAAATTGCGATGAAACGAACGATGCTCAGTCTCCTGGCGGCGGCGACGCTGTTGTGCGCCCGCGACG
The DNA here is from genome assembly GCA_034439795.1 of Planctomycetaceae bacterium. Lineage (GTDB taxonomy): Bacteria > Planctomycetota > Planctomycetia > Planctomycetales > Planctomycetaceae > DSVQ01. The sequence goes on from JAWXBB010000346.1 coordinate 2,578, forward strand.
ACAGTCTGATCGCCGGGTCCAAAGGAAAACTGTGGAAGCAGTCCGCGTCGTGCGCCGCGCCGATGGCCGCGGGATGTTACGGCCCGGTCTGCTCGGCGCCGGGGTGTTATGGACCCGGCTGCTTCAGCCCCGGTTGCTTTGCGCCGTCGTGTTCCGCGCCGCAGTTCGGTTGCAGCGGATGCGCTGTTCCCGGCTGTGCGATGCCGTTTGATGCCGGCTGGTCCGCCCCGCAGTCCTTCGGCGGCTATCCCAGCGGCCCGGTTGTCGGCGGGGTGTCGATGACGCCCGCGTACTACGCCCCGATGGCCCCCATGCAACCGACAATCCCCGGCATCCCCCCCGCGGAAGACATCGCGTGGCAGACCAGAAGCCGCAGAATAGCATCCCGCGGCTCCTGGTCTACCACGCGATGCCTTCCGCGGGGGGGATGCCGGGGACCGTCGGTTGCATGGGGGCCAC
>JAWXBB010000347.1:0-6316 GCA_034439795.1 Planctomycetaceae bacterium
CCCAGGGTGCGCTCGCCGACTCGCGACCCTGGGCTGTGTGATAGAACGCCTTCGGCGTAATTGATATTCGATCAATGTCCAGCCCCACGCTTCGTTGGGCACGACCAGAACTTTCCCAGTCACTCGCCTCGCACACACTTTCCCCGCGGCGTCGGTTATGATGGTGCCGGCTGGCCGAACCGGTGGGAACTCGTTGATGACCGTCCTGCGATACACCTCTTATATCCGTCCGTTTGCGATGCTGTTCACTCTCGCTGTGCTGGCGGGCAACGCATCGGCGTGTTCGGTGCCGGTGTTCCGATATGCGCTGGAACGGTGGCAGGCGGATTTGTATGAGGTGGACGTCTTCCACCGCGGCCCGCTGACTCCGGAGCAGCGGGCGGCGATGTCGGCGCTTGAGGACCGATCGCAGGTCAACGGCGGCGATCTGAATTGGGAGATCGTGCCGTGCGACGTCGCCGACGATTTGGCCCCCGATCTGCAAACCGTGTGGGATGGTCTGACGGACCCGGCGTTGCCGTTTGTCGTGCTGCGGTCGCCGGGCGGTCGGCAGGGTTCGCCCATCGTCTGGACCGGGCCGTTATCGGCCATCGAATCCACGCTGGCGGTTTCGCGCGCTGAAAGAGAACTCGCCCGCCGCTTGCTGTCGGGGGACGCCGTCGTGTGGCTCGTGTTGCGCGGGACTGACCAATCGCAGGCGGATCGCGTCGTCACCTTGCTGACCGAGCAGTTTCCCACGCTGATGGAGGAGATCGAACTTCCGGCGGGCGTGGGTTTGCCGGGATCGGAGTTGTTGGCTCGGATTCCGCTGGGCGTGCGTTTTTCCCTGTTGGAGGTCGCCGCGGACAGCGGGTTGCGTCGGACGGCGGTCGCGCGTTCGGCGCAGCCCGTCGATGAGCAGACGACACTGGTGGTGCCGGTGTTCGGTCGCGGTCGGGGTGCGCAAGTCTTGACGGCGGAGGAGCTCGATGCCGACGTCATCGCCGATCTCTCGCGGTTTCTGTGCGGGGCTTGCTCGTGTCAGGTGAAGCAGCTCAATCCGGGCTTCGATCTGCTCTTGCCGGTGTCGTGGGACGAACGGTTGTACGGCGACGACGTCCCCGCGGAAGTCCTCGCTGACGCGACCGCAACGAACGCCGACGAACCGACGCTCGTGGCCATTCCCGCCGGCCCGGCGAAGGTCACGTCGATGGAAGCCCGCCCCGCGACCGCCGCCGATGAGGCCGCGAACCGGGCGGCGGCTCAGACGGAAACGACTCCGTCGCCGGTGCAGGTCAAGAATGACTGGTATTTGCTCGGCACGTGCGTTCTGATTGTCGGTCTGGTCTACGTCTGGCGGCGTCAGGCCTCGTGGTCGCGGCGGAACTCGGAGTGAAATGGAGCGGCCTGGGCGCAACGATTACTGATCTTATAAAGCCAAGAATTCGGTCCACAGATTTCGCTGATTTCACAGATTAGAAACCAGCTCAATGTTGGGGATGCAATGGTTTCAGATTCCCTGGACCGCCGCGTTTTAATCAGCGTAATCTGTGGACCAAGTCTTTATCCTCTAAGTATGACCGTGATCGGTATTGCATGGCACCCAATCGTCTCACGAGTTCCAATGTCCATTGATTTATGCTGGGGAATCGAACGTCGATGAACCGCTCGCTGACGATTCTGATCGCGTCCGTCGCTGCCCTCGCCGGGCTGGTGTGGTTGACGCCGTCCGGCCGGATGCGGCCGGGCTTGCCGGCGGCGAAGACGGACGCACAGGGCAACACCACGGCACCGCCGCTGGTCGTGTTTTGCGCGGCGAGCAACCGGGCGGTGATGGAGGCCGTGCGGGCCGACTACGAGGCCGAGTTCGGCGTGCTGGTGAACGTACAGTACGGGCCGTCGCAAACGCTGCTGGCGAATCTGGAAGTCAGTGGCGCGGCGGACCTGTATCTGCCGGCTGACGACAGCTACCTCGATCTCGGCCGCGACAAACGCTTGATTGTCGAAACGATTCCCGTCGCGGAGATGCACGCCGTGCTCGCGATGGCGAAGGATTCGACGACGAAAGTCGCGTCACTGGCGGACGTGCTGGCCTCGGACCTGAAGCTCGTGCAGGCGAATCCGGAAGCGGCCGCGATCGGCAAGTTGACGAAGGATCTACTGACGGAAGCGGGCACGTGGGATGCCGTCCGCGAGAGGACGATCGCGTTCAAGGGGACGGTCAACGAAGTCGCCAACGACGTCCAGATCGGCGCGGCGGACGTGGGGATCGTGTACGACGCCGTGCTGACGACGTATCCCAAGCTCATCGCGGTCCGCGTGCCCGAGTTGGCGAACCTCTCGGCTCACATTGCCATCGGCGTGGCGAGTTCCTCGGAGCAGCCGCAGCGGGCGCTGCACTTCATGCGGTATCTCAGCGCGCCGGAGAAGGGACTGAAGCGGTACGAGGAATTCGGCTTCCAGACGGTCGCCGGCGATCCGTGGACCGACGCGCCGGAACTGACGTTGTACGCCGGATCGATGCTGCGGCCGGCCATCGAACGCACGCTCGCCGAGTTTCAGGACCGCGAAGGGGTCCGCGTCACGACGGTCTTCAACGGCTGCGGGATTCTGGTCGCGCAGATGAAGGCCGGTCACGTGCCCGACGCGTATTTCGCGTGCGATTCCGAATTCATGCAGCAGGTTCACGACCTGTTCCCCGCGCCGACCGACGTGTCGCAGAACGAACTGGTGATCCTCGTCCCCAAGGGAAATCCGCAGCAGATCAAGTCGCTGCTCGATCTCTCGAAGGAGGGGCTGCGGGTCGGCATCGGCCACGAGAAGCAATGCGCGATGGGCTGGCTGACGCAGAAGACGCTGAAGGAGGGGGGCGTGCAGACGGAGGTCATGAAGAACGTCACCGTGCAGACGCCGACCGGGGACATGCTCGTCAACCAGATGCGGGCCGGTTCACTCGACGCCGCGGTGGCCTACCTCAGCAACGCGGCCGGGTCGGCGAAGGAGCTCGACGCCATCCGCATCACGAACATTCCTTGCTCGGTCGCCACGCAGCCGTATGCAGTCGCGCAGTCGGCGAAGTATCCGCGGCTCGCCGAGCGATTGCAGCAGCGGCTGAAGTCGGCGGAATCGCAGAGCCAGTTCGAGTCGCAGGGCTTCGTCTGGAAGGCCCGGCCCGCGACCGCCGCCGTCGCGCCGAAAGAATGAGTCGCATGGATTCCGTTCCCACGACGCATTCCCGGCTGCCGCGCCGTCGCGTGTCCGATGCGGTGTTCTTCGGCACGATGAGCCTGCTCGGCGGCAGCTACGTGCTGCTGATCGTGGCGATGCTGGGCGCCGATGCGTACTACACCACGCCGGGCCACATCCGCGACGCGCTGCTGAAGCCGGAGATTCAGTACGCGATCCGGCTGACGCTGGTGTCGTGCAGCATCTCGGCGATCCTGTCGATCTGGGTCGCGACGCCGCTGGGGTATCTGTTGTCGCGGTATCGGTTTCCGGGGCGCTGGCTGGTGGACACGTTGATCGACATCCCGATCGTTCTGCCGCCGCTCGTGCTGGGGTTGAGCCTGCTGATTCTGTTCCATCTGCGGTTCGGCGATTTTCGATTGGAAGACTGGCTGCGGAAGGACGTGGGCTTTCCCGTGACGTATGCGGTGCCCGGCGTGATCCTCGCGCAGTTCTCAGTGGCGTGCGCGTTCGCGGTGCGGACGATGCGGTCGACCTTTGACGAGATTGATCCGCGGGCCGAGGCCGTCGCCCGCACGCTCGGTTGCTCGCGGTGGCAGGCGTTCTTCTACGTCGCGTTCCCACAGGCGTGGCGCGGCATCGTGACGGCGCTGACTATCGCCTGGGCCAGATCGCTCGGGGAATTCGGCCCGATTCTCGTCTTCGCGGGGGCCACGCGAGGGCAGACCGAGGTGCTGTCGACCACGGTGTTCCTCGAACTCAGCGTCGGCAATCTGGAAGCGTCCGTCGCCGTGTCGCTGCTGATGGTCGCGATGGCCGTCATCGTGCTGGTCGTGCTCCGCGCGCTTCATGCGGAGCCGCGGTCATGATGTCCGTCGAACATCTCACCGTGCGGGCCGGGACGTTTTCGCTCTCCGACATTTCGTTCCGCATCGAGACCGGCCAGTACGCCGTGCTGATGGGCCGCACGGGGTGCGGCAAGACGTCGCTGCTGGAAGCGGTGTGCGGGCTGCGTCGCGTGACGGCGGGCCGCATCGTCTGCCGCGGCGACGACGTCACGCATTGGGACCCCGCGGACCGGCACGTCGGTTACGTGCCGCAGGATCTGGCCCTGTTCCCCACGTTCAGCGTGCGCGAGCATCTGGAGTTCGCCTTGCGGATTCGGCGGGCAGCGACAGCGCTGATCAAGCAGCGCGTCGACGATCTCGCCGAGCTGCTGGGCATCACCGGGCTGTTATCGCGGACGATCGCCGGCCTCAGCGGCGGCGAGCGGCAACGGGTCGCCTTGGGCCGGGCGCTGTCGTTCGAGCCCAGCGTCCTGCTGCTGGATGAACCGTTGAGCGCCCTCGACGACGCCACGCGGAACGACCTCTACAGCCTGCTCAAGAAGCTGCAAGTGCGGACCGGCGTGACGACGCTACACGTCACGCACAACCGCGAGGAGGCCGCGGTGCTCGCCGACCGCCTGTTCGTGCTGGACGCCGGCCAGCTCGTGGAGCAGACTGCGGTGAAATAATCGTAGGGCGGGCTGTGCCCACCAACGACGATGAGGAAACCTGAGAATTGGAATCTGGTCGTGTGTGCCAAATACGCCGCAGGCGTTCGATCGCACAGCCCAGGGTCGCGAGTCTGCGAGCGCACCCTGGGAACGTGGCGTTCGTGACAAATCGACCCTGAAAGGGTCGCATCACCGGCGGCCTCAAACCGTTATGAAACCCTTTCAGGGTATGGAGTTCATCATCGATCGCCACCCAGGGTGCGCTCGCGGACTCGCGACCCTGGGCTTTGCGATCCTACGCCTTCGGCGTAAAAACCATGCGGTCTTGAAACTGCGTTGAGTCAATCGTTCAGGGTTGGTGGGCACAGCCCACCCGACAAGAATGTAGATCGATGAGCATCCGCGTGTGTTACCTGGCTCAAGCCCGCAAGGTCGCCGGCGCGTCGGAGGACGTCGTGCCGTGGCGCGCCGGATTGACGCTGTCTGCGCTGTTCGATGATTTGGCGACCACGCGCGGCGACTTCCGCACGTTTCTGTTCCGCAACGACGGCCGATTGCAGGCGACGCTGCTGATCGCGATCAACGATCAACCGATCCCGCGCGGCTCGACGGAGACGACGCAGTTGAACGATGGCGACGTGGTGATGCTGATTCCCCCCGTGGCGGGCGGGTGACCAGTCCGCCGTTCGTATCGTGAGGGGGCTTGGTCTTCTGTAGACGCGGCACTCCGTGACGCGAAAACTTCCGGTCACGGAGTGCCCGGTCTACGGGAATACCAACCCGAAGCGTAAGCGAGGACGAGCGCTCGTTCAATGAGGAACGCGAAACGAGCGCTCGTCCTCGCTCACGCTTCGGGTTGGTGTTGGGCACGCTACTCCGGCGACACGAACTCGTCGCGCGGGAACAGGTCGCTGTTGATCGTCGCGTCGCGGTCCACGGGCATCACGAGCGGCCGCGCCGTCGACAGACAGTCGACCAGTCCGGGGACGATCCCCGGCCCCAGATAGTGTTGCACGTCCGCCCGTTCGAGCACGGATCGCCAGGCCCCGGCGTCGAGCGCGATCGGGTCGTTGCTGCCGATGAGAATCCGCCGCGACGGGACTTCGACGACGTACGGAAACGCCTCGCAGAAGGTGCGGTACACCCGGGCGGTCGGACCCCACTGGCACATCAGTCCGCCCGGCTTCAACCGCGCGCCGCACAGCCGGAAGAACTCGACCGAGTTGATGTTGCCGGCGTAGGCGCTCTGCGGCCGCAGCGCGTCGGCCTCGATCAGATCGAACCGCTCGCTGGTTTGCAGCAGCGACCGCCGGCCGTCCTCGGCGAGGATCGTCACCCGCGGATCGTGCAGGAACCGCAGCAACTGCGGCACCTCGGAAGAAATGTCGTGGAGCAACCGCTGCTCGGCGGCGCAGATCTCGTAGACGACGATCCGCTCGGTCTCCGTCCGGCAACCCGCGGCCCAGGCCGTGTCTCCCGAGCCGAGACCGATGATCGCGACGTCCCTGGGAGCCGGGTGCAGCAGCGCGGCGACGGCGCCCAGCTCGCTGTGAACCCCGCCGAACGGCAGCCAGCTTTGCCACTTGCCGTTCATCGAGACGCGGAGCGCGCCCCCTTCATCCACAGCGGGCGTGATCGCCATCAGGCCGGAGG
>JAWXBB010000348.1:0-2622 GCA_034439795.1 Planctomycetaceae bacterium
GCTTGCGGCGTTTGGCCTTGCGGGCTTTGGAGCTGGCGGGGCGCTTGCCGTGGTTCGCGCGGTTGATCTTGCGGTTATTCTTGGGCATGACCGAATGTTCCTGTGTCTGAGTCCCCCGGGCCGCGCCGCGGGGAGTCCCGCAGTTTAGCGGCTGAAGCCCGTGTCGCCAAGGGATCGAATCGCATTTCGATGGTGACGTTTGTTCACAACCACGCCGTCACCGAATCTTCAGATCCGGCACCTCCTATTTGATTCCCTCCTCCTCCGGCATCCGGTCGGGGAACGCGCCGGCTTCGGCCACCGTGCGGAACAGTTCGGCCTGCAGTTCGCGGACTTTGTATTGCAGCCGGGAGTCGCGGATCAGGTTGCGGGTTTCTTCGGGGTCTTCGGCGATGCGGTACAACTCGCCGAGATGCTGGTCCGGGCGGCCGTCGCCGCTGGGGTAATGGATGTACTTCCATTCGTTGGTCCGCACGCCGCGGACGTTGGGGGTGTAGGGGAACTGGCGTTCGTAGTTGTATTCGTAGTACCAGCTTTTGCGCCAGTCGGGATCGCCGGTCGTGACGAGCTTCACCCACGACCGGCCGTGAATGTTCGGCAGCGGCTCGGCCCCGCACAGTTCGAGCAGCGACGGGGCCAGGTCGATGTGCAGCACCTGATCGTCGATCTGTTGCGGCTCGGTGGGAAGCGTCAACTTCGGATACCGCACCAACAATGGCACGCGGATGCTCGGCTCGTGCATCGTCCGCTTGTCGACCATGCCGTGTTCGCCGTTCAGGATGCCGTTGTCCGCCAGGAACACGAACACCGTGTTGTCGAGTTGTTCTGCGGCTTTCAGGGCGTCATAGAGTTGGCCGATGCTCTCATCGACCGACAGCAGCGTGGCCCAGTACGATCGCGTCATGGCGGCGAAGTCCTTCACCGCGGCGGGGCTGGAGTCGGGGAACTGCTTGCGGAAATCGAACAGCGGGCCATAGATGCCGTGCCACGTGTTGAGCCGCGTCTTGAACCATTCGGGTTTGTCGTTGAGCCGAAATGCCGTCGCCGGATAACGGATATCAACCGCGTCGAACGCATGTTCGTGCTTCGGCTCCGGCGTGTAGAAGCTGTGCGGCGCTTTGTGGCCGAGCATCAGGCAGAACGGTTGGGATTGATCCTTGAGCCACTTCAGCGCGAGTTCGGTGACGACGTGCGTGTAATACCCCGGAATCACGCGGCGGTCGTTGCCGTCGAGGTTGAACTCGGTGTCGAAGTATTTCCCCTGCCCTTTGTGCGTGACGAAATAGTCGAAGCCGGGCCGCTTGCCGTCGTTGTCTTCCCCCATGTGCCATTTGCCGATGTACGCGGTTTTGTAACCGCTCCGTTGCAGTTGCCGCGGGAAGCTCGCGAGTTCCGTCGGGTACTCGGTGAAGTTGTTGACCACGCCGTGACTGTGGGCGTACAGCCCGCTCAGAATCGACGCCCGACTCGGCGAGCACAGCGACGTCGTGCAGAACGCGTTGCGGAAGTACACCCCTTCCGCTGCGAGCTGATCCATCCGCGGCGTCTTCAGATGCGGATGCCCCGCGCACCCCATCGCGTCCCAACGCTGGTCGTCGGTAATGACCACGACCACGTTCGGCCGCTCGGCGGCAGCGGTCAGGGCGCAGACGGCTAACAGCAGGCTCGTCATCGGCAGGCTCCTCGTTTGATCGAGCCGCGATTCTGACACCTCGCCGGGGGAGGAGCAACGCTTGGGCGAATTGGTGGTCATCATTCCGCCCGAACCCTTCGGGTTCAAGAAGTGCCGCAACCACCAATCGGCGACGCTCCCCCTCTCCCCGGCTACATCACGACAGATGCCCCGGCCAGTCCGCACCCAGCGTCTCGCGCTGAAACTGCGTCAATCGCACGATGCCCGTCGTCGCCAGTTTCAATTGCTGGTCGAGCGCAGCCTGTGAGAACGGCTTGCCTTCCGCGGTCCCCTGGACTTCGACGAACTCGCCGGTGCCGGTCATCACGACGTTGAGGTCGACCTCGGCCTGGCTGTCTTCGATGTAGTCGAGATCGAGCAGCGCTTCGCCGGCGACGATGCCGACGCTCACCGCGGCGATGCTGCGGACGATCACCGGGCGGTCGGGGGGGAGCTGGCTGCGAATCGAGGCGACGGCGTCGCACAGGGCGAGGAAGCAGCCGGTGATGCTCGCCGTGCGGGTGCCGCCGTCGGCTTCCAGCACGTCGCAATCGAGGGCGATGGTCCGCGCGCCGAGGGCCTGGAAGTCGATCGCCGCCCGCAGGCTGCGGCCGATGAGGCGCTGGATTTCCGTCGAGCGGCTGTCGAGCTTCTCCCGTTCGCGCTTCTTGCGCGGGACGGTGCTGCCGGGGAGCATCGAATACTCGGCGGTGAGCCAGCCGGTGGCGAGGGCGGGATCGGCGACCTTCTTCCACGGCGGCAGGCTGTCCTCAATGCTCGCCGTGCAGAGGACCGTCGTGCGGCCGGCCTGAATCAGCACGCTGCCGGGGGCCGCTCCGGTGAAGCGGCGCGTGACGCGCAACGGGCGAAGTTCGTCGATCTGGCGGCCGTCATGACGCATGGGGGTCTCGTAAGCGGGGCGCTGGAGAACTGTTTAGCCGCGACCCGGA
>JAWXBB010000349.1:0-15822 GCA_034439795.1 Planctomycetaceae bacterium
ACCCTGACCGGCCGGTCCCTCCGGGCCTCGGCCGCCCTCCCGCAGCTGGCGCTCGCGAGCTGACGCGAAGAATCGGACTACATCAACGGGCTGTTAGGGTGAGGGTGCCTTTTTGGTCTTTGTCTTCGCCCCAACACCAACCGCGGAAAAAAAGGCGAAAAGGCACCCTCACCCCCGGCCCCTCTCCCGCCGAAGCGTCGGGCGAGGGGGGCAAGAATGGCACCCGCAAACCTTCTCACACCGCCGTCAACAGCGTCTCCAGATGCACCGCGACCGAGTCCGCCAGCGCGTCGACGTGGTAGCCCCCCTCCAGCACGCTCACCAGTTTCCCCTGGCAATGCTCGCGCGCGACGCCGACGAGCAGCTTCGTCAGCGCGACATAGTCCTCGGTCTCCAGCCCGAGCGAGCCGATCGGGTCCAGCCGGTGCGCGTCGAACCCCGCGCTGATCAGCACCAGTTGCGGCTGGCACTTCGCCGCCGCGTCGAGCAGCCTTCGCTCGAACCGCATCAGAAACTCGCGCCGAGGCGTGCCGAAGGCGAGCGGCAGGTTGAACGTGGACCCCAAGCCGCGCCCCGTGCCGGTTTCGTCCTCCGCGCCGCTCCCCGGATAGAACGGATAACGGTGCGAGGAGAAGAAAGTGATGTCGTCGCGGTTGTAGAACACATCCTGCGTGCCGTTGCCGTGATGCACGTCCCAGTCGACGATCAGCACCCGCTCCAGATCGTGCGCCCGCAGCGCGTGTTCGGCGGCCAGCGCGACGTTGTTGAACAGGCAGAATCCCATCGCCCGGTGCGGCAGCGCGTGGTGTCCCGGCGGCCTAGCGAGGCACAGCGCGTTCGTATCGACGCCGGTCAGTACCGAATCGACCGCCGACAGCAGCGTCCCCGCAGCGAGCCGGGCGACCTCGTAGGATTCCGGGCTGACGGCCGTGTCGGATTCAATCCGTCCGCCCCCGGCCTCCGCGAACTGCCGGACCGAGGCGACGTACTCCCCGCTGTGCAGCCGCGTCAGCTCATCGACCAGGGCCGGCCGGGGCGTCCCCGTCTGACAGCGGGCGGCGAGTCCCCGTTCGTCGAGACGGCGATCAATGGCGACCAGCCGCGCAGGGGATTCCGGGTGCTGGCCGGTGAGGTGCCGCTGGAAGCGCGGGTCGCGGTAGAGGAGCGTCATGGCGGGGACTCGGTGAATGACTTTTCGCGAGTGAGATTCACTCCGGTCCCCTCGCCCCCGTCTTCGGGGGAGAGGGTTAAGGTGAGGGGGCCGAGCGCTTTATCGATTGTCCAAAGTCGCTTGCCTTCTGCACCTGCCCCTTCAGAGACGACCGGTTGAAATGGAGGGCGCTGCGAAGCGTTCGCCCCCTCACCCCGACCCTCTCCCCCGAAGACGGGGGCGAGGGGGCCAGGCCGTCGGCGTCGCTATCTTCATCTCCCCTTCTCCGCGGCCACCATGCTGTGCTCCCCATGCAGAACGACTGTTACAATCCCACCGGCGACCAACCGCCGCCGCTCGCGGAACCGGATTCCTGACGGATGGCGTCCCCCCGTGCGGGTATGGTACACTTCTTGGAAGTCAATTTCGTAGGCCAATCCCATCGCGTCGACGCACTCGGGCGATGATCCCATCGCAGCGGCCAATCCTCTGAAGGACGTCTCCGTGCGACATTTCTCTCCATGGCGACCGCAGTGGTGTGGGGCGAGCGGATTGCTGTGCCGGGTTGTTGTTGCGCTGCTGTGCGTCGTGACGTGGACGGCGTCCGACGTTGCGGCGCAACCGGGGGGCTTCGGTCAGCCCGGCGGCAAGCAACCCGCCCCAAAAAAGACCGGCGGCAAAGTTCTGCCGAACACCAAGCCGGGGCCGAAAGGCAAGGGCCCCGCCAAGCCGGCCGACACGCCGCTCAACATCTCTCCCGACAAGCTGCCCGACGGTTACGTCCCCCCGCCGGCGACGCCGGAGTTGATGACGCTCGAAGAGCCGCTGCTGACCGAAGAAGAATACGAAGCCTCGAGAAACCTCAGCCCCTACAAAAATCGGATGCGGAAGGGTGACCTTGCGAAGGAGGACAAGGACATCATCGACAAGGGGCTCAAATACCGCCTCTACGTGATGACGCTCAAACCCAATCCCGCGTGGAAGGACAAGAACAACGACAAGCTCAAGGACAACGAGCGCGATCTGCACAAGCGCCGCGACGAGTTGACGCAGCAGGATCTGCGAACGGCGGGCACGCTCCAAAACAAGGCGGAGAATCAGCTCGCCTTCCGCAAGTACGTTCTCCAGGAAATCGTGAAGCTGGCCGAACCGCTGCTGAAGAACAACTTCTACGTCCGGCTGCAGGCCGTGACGCTGCTCGGCGAGCTGGAGCTCGTGCCCGCCGATCCAATCAAGAACATCAAGCTGGAGACGTTCACGCCCGCCTGCGAGCCGCTCATCAGGGTCCTCGAAGATCCGGACCAGCCGCCGCCGGTGAAGATTGCGGCGGCCCGCAGCCTCGTGCGGCTGTGCAAGTTCGCCGGCGTCAATCTGCCGCCCGTCGAATTGCGACATCGGATCGCCAAGTCAACGCTCGCGGAGCTGGCGAAGACCGACACGCACTACTGGTATCAGATGCGGCTGATCGAGGTGCTGGCCGCGCTGGACATCACGCTCGACCTGCAGGCCCGCAAGCCGCTGATCCTCGCGGGGCTGCTCAACGTGCTCAACGATCCGCAGCGCGACTGGCACGCCCGCGCCGAGGCCGCCTGGGCTTTGGGCCGCGTGCCGTTCGATCCGGCCCAGACCGACGTTCCCGCGGTGATGCGCGACCTCATGCAGTTCGCGCTCGATCTGACGAAGGCCGCGCAGCAGGCGCCGACCGACCCGAAATGGAAGACGTGCCTGTTCAAGGTCTATCTGGCCTTCCAGCCGGTGAACGCCGAGGACCGCGAAGCGACCCGCCGGACCCGCGCCGGTCTGCTGAACAGCCCGTTGACCACGGCCCAGTCGCTGGCGCAAGAGCCGTACAAGTTGATCGTGCCGATCGTCAACGACTATGTGATCAACGGCAAGCCGATCACCGCCCAACAGATTCAGGCCATCGACGCGTGGGTGCAGAAGAACAAGCAGCCTGCGCAGGCCAATGTGAACAACGGCGCGGCGGCACAGGCCGGTCCGTGACCGAATGGCCAATGACAGTAGTTCCAAGTCCGCGCGATCATTGGCGGTACATCGCAACTGATTTACGCCGAAGGCGTTAGACAACAGAGCCCAGGGTCGCGAGTCTTCGAGCGCACCCTGGGTTGGCGATGTTTAGCGGCCGGTACCCCGCAGGGGTTCCATAATCAAGCGCCGGGCCTTTTGTGCAACCCCTTCGGCGTAAAGAACCACCATTGTGCCTGCAGCCCAGGGTGCGCTCGAAGACTCGCGACCCTGGGCTGTGATGTGTAACCCCTTCGGGGTAAGTCATAGAGCCGCCGTTGCGATTCGGTTCAAGTTGGGAACTTCTGAATGACCAATCTTCAATGGCCAAGGATAACCAAACCATCCGGCTCGGCCTTGATCATTGAAATTTGGTCATTGAACATTGCCTCGGTCGCTAATCCGCCGAGACGCAGCGTTCCTTCGCCCACGCGCGAAGACTCGCCAGCCGCTCCGGCATCACGACCGACAGCGACCGCGTCTGCGACAACTCGTTCAGCAGAATGGCCGTCGTCAGTTCCTGCTTCTTGGCGAATGCCGCGTACAGACCGCTGCGGATCGCCTGCTCGAGCTCGGCCCCGCTGAAGCCGTCCGCCGCCACGCTCAGCGCATCGAGATCGAACTTCGCCGGATCGCGTTTCCGTCGCGCGAGGTGAATCCCCAGAATCCGCGCGCGGGCCGCGACATCGGGCAGGTCGATGAAGAACATCTCGTCGAACCGCCCTTTGCGCATCAGCTCCGGGGGCAGTTGCGAGACGTCGTTCGCAGTTGCCACCATAAAGATCGGATGCCGGTGGTCCTGCATCCACGTCAGCAGCGTGCCGAACATCCGCTGCGACAGCCCGCCATCGGCGGAATCCGCGGACGCCGACGCGAACGCCTTTTCGATCTCGTCGATCCACAGCACCACCGGGGCCATCGCCTCCGCCTGCCGCAGCGCCTGCCGCAACCGGCCCTCGCTTTCGCCGATGTACTTCTGGTACAGCACGCCGGGGTCGAGCCGCAGCAGCGGCATCGCCCAGTCGCTCGCCACCACCTTCGCGCACAGGCTTTTGCCGCATCCCTGAACGCCGAGCATCAGCACGCCGCGGGGCGGTTCGACGCCGAAGTCGCGGGCCTCCTGCGAGAACCCGCCGCGCCGCGTCCGCAGCCAGTCCTTGAGGTTCGCCAGCCCGCCGATGTCGTCGGGCGAGAAGTCCGCGACGATCGACTCCAGGCAGCCCGTCGAACCCAGCAGTTGCCGCTTGGCATCGACGATCCGCGACAGATCGTTGCCGCTGAGCTGATAGTCCTGATAGATCGCCGACGCGATCACCCGCTCGGCTTCGCTGGCGGTCAGCCCCCGCAGCGTGTGGACCAGTTGCTCCATCTCGCGGCGGGTGATCTGCGACGTCACCTCATACAGCGACTCGTCCTTGATCCGCTGGTACGTCTCGCGGACGGTCTGCTCCAGTTCTACCGACGTCGGCCAGCCGATGTCGAACCGCACCACCAGCCGGCTGGCCTCGGCGGGGAATGGCAGGTATTCGAGACAGACCACCGCGCACCGCATGTTGCGGCAGACGGGGCAGAGGTCGCGCAGCAGCCGGTGCACCGCGGCGTCTTTCAGATGCGGTCCCAGGTCGCGGAAGATGAACACCGTCTGCTCGCCGCTCCGCAGCACGTACTTCAGCGCATCCGCTGGCTTGCCCGCCGGAGCGTGTTCGCGCTTCGGCTGCCCCTGCTCGTCGAGCTCCCACAGCCCCCGCGTCAGCGACCAGTCGCACACCTTGCGCTGCAGCGCACCGCCGGTCGCGCGGACGATCCCCGCCGCCCGGTCTTCATCGGTGGTCTCGACGAGAATCAGCGGATGCCCCGCCCGGATGAGCAACGCCAGCGGTTCGGACACAAACGCATCCTCGACACAACAATGGGACGACACAAGTCCCGATTGTACGTCCCCCCGCCGCGTCTTACAGTAATTTCACTCCCGGAAGCCGACGGGTCCCACCCCGTCGGATCTTTCCCGTGATCCACTCACCCCCAACTCGCGTTCCTGCATTGATTCCTCGGAGACCCCGATGGACCTGGAACGAATCGCGTGCGGCAGTTGCGGAGCGAACCTGGACGTGCCCGATGGCGTGCAGTTCGTCACCTGCCGGCATTGCGGATCGGCGCTCAAGGTCGCGCGGACCGACAGCGTCGCCTTCACCGAGGTGCTGCAAACGCTGAAGGAGCAGTCCGCCCGCATCGCCGACAACACCGACGTCCTGCGGCTCCAGAACGAGATCTCGCTGCTCGATCAGGAGTGGGAGCGGAAGTCGGCGGTCTTCATGAAACCCGGCAAGCACGGCCGCGTGTCGACGCCGGACAAGACTTCGGCGATTGCTGTCGGACTGGTGGCGATCGTCTTCGGCGGCGTCTGGACCGGCGTCGCCGGCACCTTGTCTCTACCGATGGCGTTGTTCGGCCTGTTATTTATCGGCGTCGGCGTATGGAGCAGCTTCTGTGCCTACGACAACGCCGGCAAGTACGAGTCCCTGCAGGCCGAGCACGACCGCAAACGCCAGGATCTCCAGTCGCGACTGCGATCGCTGGATGACGGGCGGTAAGCGCCGGTGCAATCGGCACCAGTTAGCCGCGACCCGGAGGCTTTGCGCAGGGGAGCGCGGGGTGAAGCGCGCCTCCCATGTCGCGCGCTCCACCCCGCGCTCCCCTCCGCGGACTCCGGGTCGCGGCTAACCAGATGTGAAGCGCGACCGGTTGACGCCCGCCGCCCCGTCGCCGATCATGCCCCCTCGGGAACGCGGTTTCCCTGTGCTTTTGACTACTCCTTGCGATCGGTTCTGACAATGACGGACACGCCCGACCGGCTGGAAGCCGCCCGGCTCGACAAGCTTGCGAAGATCGAACAGCTCGGCCTCGACCCCTGGGGGCAAAGGTTCGACGACCACCTTCACATCGCGGATGCCCGCGAGAAATGCCCGACGGAACTGGGCGTTGACGGCGACGCCGTGCGCGTCGCCGGGCGGCTGATGCGGTGGAGCGACTCGGGCAAGCTGCGGTTCGCCCACATTCAGGACTACACCGGCCGCATCCAGATCATGATCTCCAAGAACGACGTGCCCGAAAATCTCTGGGCGCTCGTCGAATGCCTCGACCGCGGCGACCTCATCGGCGTCGACGGCGTACTCCGCGTCACCAAGACCGGCGAGAAGACGGTGTTCGTCAAGTCTCTCGTCATCCTCTGCAAGTCGCTGGCCCAGCCGCCGGAGAAGTGGCACGGCCTGGAGGACATGGAGACCCGTCTGCGGCAGCGGTACACCGACCTCATCTACTCCGAGGGGGTGCTCGATCGGATGCTGAAGCGGCTGAAGATCATCGACTCCGTCCGCAGCACGCTGAAAGGCCAGGAATACTTCGAGGTCGAGACGCCGGTCCTGCACGCCATCGCCGGCGGAGCCGCGGCCCGGCCGTTCACGACGCATCACAACGCGCTCGACATTCCGCTGTACCTGCGGATCGCGCTCGAGCTGCATCTCAAGCGGCTGATGGTCGGCGGCATCGAACGGGTCTACGAAATCGGCCGCGTCTTCCGCAACGAAGGGGTCGACAGCACGCACAACCCCGAATTCACCATGATCGAGCTGTACCAGGCCTACGGCAACTATGAAACGATGATGTCGCTCGCCGAGGCAATCATCAGCAACGCCGCCAAGGTCGCCAACAACGGCCAGACGGTGGTGCCGTGGGGCGACAAGTCGATCGACTTCACGCCGCCGTTCCAGCGCGCGAAGTACGGCGACCTGTTCCGCGATCACGCCGGCTGCGACATGCAGGATGCCGCGGCCGTCGTCGCGAAAGCCAAGGCGCTGCACATCCCCACCGAGAACCGCCACCCGGACGTAATCATCAACGATGTCTTCGAGGCGACAGTGGAGGACGCCCTCGTCGGCCCGGTGTTCGTCATCGACTACCCGGCGAGCATGTGCCCGCTGACGAAGCGCAAAGCGGGCGTGCCGGACATCGCCGAGCGGTTCGAGCTGTTCGTTGACGGCCTCGAAGTCGCGAACGCCTACACGGAACTGAACGACCCACGCTTGCAGGAAGCGTTGTTCAAGACGCAATTGCAGGGCCTCGCCGCAGAAGACTCGATGGCGAAGATGGACCACGACTTCGTCCGCGCCCTGAAAGTCGGCATGCCCGCCGCGGGCGGCATGGGCATCGGCATCGACCGCCTCGTGATGCTGCTGACGAACACGAAGACGATCCGCGACGTGATCTTTTTCCCGCTGCTGAAGCCGGAGGTGTTCCAGTAGGGTGCATCGCGACGCACCCAATGAGGTTCGTGCACACGGGGACAATCCATGTCTGATGTGTATGCCAAATTGCGAGGATTGTCAGGCTGGGATTATGACCTTTCCGGCACTGTGTGGTTGCGCGCTCGTTGCCAATGCGAATACTGTGACACTGATCTCACGGCCGACTTTGGCACTTACATGTGGGGCCGTGAATACGATCACATTCTTCCGAAAGAACTGTATCGTAACGTGTGTAACGAGCGTGGAAGCTGGCTCGTTCGCAGTGCGTCGCGTTTTCGCAACCTTGCTCTATCCTGTTGCTTCTGCAATCGGTTGAAAGGCGATCAAGATTTTGCTGAGGGCATGATTGGCCGTGATGTCGTCGATATTACTGATGAACAGCGCCAGGCAGTCATCGAAATCATCCGGTCGCGTTTGCGTATCAGAAGCCTTGAGGCACGCTCAAGGGCGCAAGCGGATTACCAAGCGATTCGCAAACTGGTCCAAGAGTACGGTTTTCACGCTACGTAGCACCGTTCGTCAACGCGTTCCCACGCTCCGCGTGGGAACGCGACGCTCTGCGTCGCTTGACGCTTTCTGCTATCATCCGGGAAATGTTCACGCGTTTCGGAAGATTCCCATGTTTGACCGCATCACGTCCGACCCCGCCATCCTGTCCGGGAAGCCCATCATCAAAGGGACACGGATCAGCGTCGCGATGATCCTCGAATGGATCGCATCCGGGTCGACGCGGGATGACATCCTCAGGAAGCATCCGCATCTGACGGCGGAGGACGTTGAACAGGCCCTCGCTTATGCCGCGGCGGTGGTCAAGAACGAGATCGAGCTGATCGCCGAGGTGTCTGCGTGAAGCTCCGCGACTTCGGGATGCTGACGGATGAGAACGTCGATCCCGACGTCGTGGTCGAGCTGCGGTCGCGCGGATTCGACGTGGGGGACGTCTGCGAGAACGGCTGGCAGGGCCGAACCGACGCCGAATTGCTGCGTCAGGCAGTCGCCGAAGGACGAATCGTTGTCACTCATGACTCCGACTTCGGGACGCTGGCCATTCTTGGCGGTGAACCCGTTGTCGGAATTCTTTATCTGCGTCCGGGCCACATCGACCCCCAATTCACCATCGACACCATTGATACATTGCTTCAGGCGGATCCCGAGGTCGATCCACCGTTCGTACTCGTGGCTCGCCGGTCCGGCACGACCGTCTCTATCCGCGTTCGACACTTGTCACCATGAAAGCCGCGAACCCATTACCGAATCCCGTGTCGTCAGCGAACCGCTCTGTTCGCGATTGACGACCATGAAGACCGCCCTGGCATCACCGTGCGAATCGACTTCGGCGGAACTCATCGCCGGCGAGAACCTCCGCTGCGGGGACTATGTCGCCACGTTCACGCAGATGACGGAGCTGCCGTCGTATCTGTGGGACGGCGGCGATTACACGCTGTCGCCACACGAGCTGGTTCGGCTGAAATACACGCCGTGCGATGCCGGGCAGCCGCTGAAGATCATCGCGGTCTGTCTGCCGTTCGTGTACGCCGTCAAACCGGACCGCAGCCCGGTGACGCTGGACCTGCGGCGAACTCAACTGGTGCGGTTGGACACCCAGTGTGCCCGGAGAACGTGGAAAGCTCTGAAAGGTCCCAAGCCGGTCAGTTGTTGAGCAACTCATTGTCTCGTTCGCGCCGTCCACTCCAAGGATTGCCGTCGCCGAAGACACGGCGGGCTTACGCCGCGCCGCTCGCCTGGAGGCCCTCCACGCCCAGCCGCGCGCAGAAATCCCCGAACGATTCGCCGTTCGTGCGCTGGGCCTGGAACTGCTCGAGCACCGGGACGAGGCTCGGCACCAGTTCGTCGTGCGGGACGAGGTCTTTGAAGATGTAGGCCAGCCGCGTCCCCTCGGTGTTGCCGCCGAGGAAGACCGTGTACTTGCCCAGCGTCTTGCCGACGAGGCCGATGTCCGGCGTGTAGGGGCGGGCGCAGCCGTTCGGGCAGCCGGTCATGTGAACCGAGATGCGTTCGTCAAGCAGGCCGAGCTTGTCGAGTTCGACCTCCAACTGGTCGATGAGGCCCGGCAGCGCCCGTTCCGATTCGGTGATCGACAGGCCGCACGTCGGAAACGCGGGGCAGGCGATCGAGAACCGGCGGATCAGCGTCAGTTCGTGATCCTGCTTGATGCCGTGCGCCTTGAGATGCTGGTTGATGTCCTCGCGGTCCTTGGGGTCGATGTCGCACAGAATGATCGACTGCAATGCCGTCAGCCGCGTGTTGAAGCGGTACTTCTCGATCAGCGTCCGCAGACCGGCTTTGATCCGCAAGTCGCCCTCGTCTTTGATGCGGCCGCATTCGATGTTGACGCCGAGGAACAGCTTGCCGTCCCCCTGCTCGTACCAGCCGATGTGATCCGGGGCGTCGGTGACATCGGCGGCGTGCGGCTCGGGCAACTTCTGACCGTAGTATTCCTCGACCTTGGTCTTGAACGCGTCCACGCCCCAATCGTGAATCAGGTACTTCATGCGGGCCCGCTTGCGGTCCTCGCGGTTGCCGAAGTCGCGCTGCACCTTCACGACCGCTTCCGCAACGCCGATCACCTGCTCGGGCGTGACGTACGCCATCCGCTGGGCGAGGGCGACGAATGTCTTCTCCGCGCTGGGCGTGACCCCCATGCCGCCGCCGACCACGACGTTGTAACCGACGATGCGGTTGTTTTCGACCACCGCCAGGAAACCGAGATCCTGCGTGTAGATGTCGATGCAGTTGTCGTCCGGCAAGGCGACCGCCGTCTTGAATTTCCGCGGCAGATACAGTTTGCCGTAGATCGGCTCTTCGACCGGCTGCCACTCGGCGACGTTCTGCTTCGTGCCGCTGTCGTCGGTCAGCCAGATTTCGTGGTACGCCGTGGTCCGCGGCTTGAGATGCTCGGCGAGGCGGTCGGCCATCGCCTGCATTTCGTCGTGAATCGGATTGTTCTTGATCGGGGCCGGGCAGCACATCACGTTGCGTTCGACGTCGCCGCAGGCGGCCATCGTGGTCAGCAGCGTGCGGTTGATGCCCGCGACGGCGGCTTTCAGGTTGTCCTTCACCACGCCGTGCAACTGGAAGCCTTGCCGGCTGGTGATGCGAAGCGTGCCGTTGCCGTATTTGTCGCACAGATCGAGGTGGGTCAGGAACTGTTCCGCGGAGACCTTCCCGCCGGGCACGCGGGTGCGGACCATGAACATGTACGACTTGCCCTTGGGCTTGCCGTCGGCGGTCTTGGCCTTGCGGGTGTCGCGGTCGTCCTGCTGATAAACCCCGTGCGGCTTGAGAAGCTGCTCGGAGTCGTGTCCGAAGTGATCGACGTCGGCCACCAGTTCGTCGCCGAGCGTGCCGCGCAACTGGCGGCTGTGATCCTTGATGATCTCGACTTTGCTGAGTTTGGGAGCATCGGTCATGGAGGAGTGGTCCGTGGTCGGTTGCCGGTGGTCAGTTGTCAGTGTGCCTCCTCTCCGGTCCCCTCGCCCCCGCTTCGGGGGAGAGGGGGCCGGAATAAGTGACTCAGAGTCAAGGGGGCACACCCCTGGGACTCCAACGGAGGGCGATCCCTACCTCATCTGATGGAGCTTCCAGTATAGTTGACCGGTCCTTTGCTGACGAGGCGACTGCGCCTGTCGTCGTTCTCAGCGGGCTGTTTTCTCAGGGATTGGAATCATGCTGTCGCCGCTCCGCCAATGGTCGTTCTGTCGGACCCTGTTCGCTGCATTCGCGTTGCTCGCCCCGGCATGCGCCGCCGAACCGGACCTGCCGATCCCTGAGGCCGAGGAAAGCTGGCAGGTGATTTACCTCGGCGACCAGCGCGTCGGCTATGCCCGCATCATGGTCGATCCGCGGAAGGTCGGCGACGAAACCGTCGTCCACACCACTGCTGAGACGCGGCTGGTCCTGAAGCGATTCGGGCAGACGCTGCAGATGTCGACGGCGATTGAGTCGGAAGAAAGCCTTGCCGGCGACCTGCGGAAGTTCACGTTCAGCATGGCCAACCCCCCCGCGATGTCCACCAAGACCACCGGGCAGGTCGAAGGGGGCAAGCTGAATCTCGTCTCGGAAATCAACGGCCTCAGCAAGACATCGTCGCAGACTTGGCAGGCGGGGATCAAATCGCCGACGTATCAGGACCGGCTGCTGCGCGTCACGCCGTTGAAGCCGGGCGAGACGAAATCGGTCCAGGCGTTCTTCCCCGAGATGGGCAAGCCGGGCACGCTGAAAGTGTCCGCGTATGACACAGAGACTGTCACGCTGCTCGACGGCAAGACCGCTGAGTTGCAGAAGATCAAAGTGTCCAACTCGCTCGTCCCCGGCGTCACCACCAATGGCTGGATCAACGCCCGCGGCGACACCGTCAAAAGCTCGACCAGCCTCCTCGGCACCGAGATGGTCACGTATACCGTGTCGAAAGAAGAAGCGCTGGAGAAGCTGACCGTCGCCGAGCTGGATTTGGGCGTCGCGACGCTGGTGAAGGTCCGCGACATCCCCGATCCGTACGCCACGAAGTCGGTCGTGTACCGGCTGACGATTCCCGATGAAGACCCGTCGCAGATCATTCCGACGGGAGACACGCAGTCGGTGAAGAAGATTTCCGACCACGTCTGCGAGCTGACCGTGACGGCGCTGCCGTTGCCGGCGTCGTCCACCATCGGCAAGGCGGCGGACGAGTTCCTGAAGCCGACGCCGTATCTGCAATCCGACGATGCCCGCGTCCAGAAGCACGCCGAAGCGGCCGCGGGCCAGCTCACCGATCCGGCGTCGATCGCGCGGGCGATGGAGGGCTATGTCCAGAAGCGGCTCGACAAGAAGAACTTCTCGACGGCCCTCGCCTCGGCCGCGGAAGTCGCCCAGAACCTGGAGGGGGACTGCACCGAGCACGCTGTGCTGCTGGCCGCGATGCTGCGGGTGAAGCGGATTCCGTCCCGCGTCGCCGTGGGCATGGTGTACATCAGCAATCCATCGGCGTTCGGCGGCCACATGTGGAGCGAGGCGCTGCTCGACGGCAAGTGGGTGCCCCTCGACGCCACGCTCGGCCGCGGCGGCACCGGCGCGACGCACATCAAGCTGGGCGACGCCACGTTCGCAGACGAGTCGGCGTCGCCGATCAGTGCGTTCACATCGCTGATTACGGTGATCGGCAAGCTGCAGATCGAGGTGTTGCGGGTGGAGTAGCAATCCTACCCAACCAACGCGCAGCCCCCAATCATCCGTGGTGTTGTAAAATCTGCCAAGCCAACTGGTTGCAATTGTTACAACCGGACCGTGGGCGCATCAGGATCTGCGGATCGCTCCGGTTTTTCCGAAAATCGCATCCACAGTGGTGGCAATGTGTTGCGGCCGCGTCATGCCGCGGATCGCTGGCGACGCAGCCGTTCCGGCACGCAGCGTGCATGGTATATGGATGGCGAAAGCCAGTCCATCAAGACACAGTCAGGCCGCCGCAACGGGGCCTGTGTGAAGTTCAGAGCGATCAATCCTTCCGGCCCGAGGGAGACGGGCTAACCTCCGCACAACGCACACGTCAATTATCTTGCCCACACAGGCCGGTATGCTGCCCGCAGCATACCGGCCTCTCGCCTTTGATGGGGCGGGCATTTTGGGATTCACAGCCGAGAGCGCCAGCGAACGGCGTCCGGAGCCTCACTCGCGCATAAGAGGATCACCCCACGATACCGCCACCATCGGTATTAAACTGAAGCCGCTAAGTGCTGGAGAATCCTCGTGCCGCGCGAATGAGGCTCCGGACGCCGTTCGCTGGCGCTCTCGGCTGCGATGTATTCATGCCGCTCTCAGGAGGCACGCCCGATCACCCAATTGTCGCAGGCTCCCGAACCCTCTAGACTGAATGTGAACTTCACGACGCCGGTTGTGTCCTGACGGAATCAACTCCAGATCCCCCGTCCCTCGCCGAGAGAAACCTCCTTGCCCGAACCCATTCGCGATGAACTGGCCGTGCAGCACCGGACGGCGGTGCTGGTGGCGGTCCCCGGTCCGGAACTGCAACTGCCGAAGGAGCGCGTGCTCGATGAATTGAAGGGGCTGGTCAAAACCGCCGGCGTCACTGTCGTCGGCGAGCTGGTGCAGTTCCGGCCGAAGCCGCATCCGGGAACCTGTCTCGGCAAAGGCAAGGTCGACGAGCTCAAGGATCTCGTCGAGGCGACCGGCGCGGAACTGGTGATCTTCGACAACAACCTCAGCCCGGCCCAGGGACGCAAGCTCGAGCAGGAGACGAAGCGGATCATCGTCGACCGCAGCGAGTTGATTCTCGACATCTTCGCGACGCACGCCCGGACCGCCGAGTCCAAGCTGCAGGTCGAACTGGCCCAGTTGCAGTACACCCGCACCCGGCTGAAACGGATGTGGACCCACCTCGAACGCATCGACGGCGGCATCGGTGCCAGTCGCGGGCCCGGTGAAAAGCAGATCGAAATCGACCGCCGGCTGATCGGCACCCGCATCTCCGAGTTGCAACAGCGGCTCAAAGAGGTCGAAGTCCGCCGCGAACGGATGGTCCGGCAGCGCCGGAGCCACGCCTTGGTCTCGCTGGTCGGCTACACCAACGCCGGCAAGAGCACGCTGATGAACGCTCTGACCGGGTCCGACGTGTACGTCGCCGATCAGTTGTTCGCCACGCTCGACACCCGCACGCGGAACTGGGGCGTCGCCGGCTGGGGCGAAGTGCTGCTGAGCGACACCGTCGGCTTCGTCCGCGACCTGCCGCACGCCTTGGTGGCGTCGTTCAAATCGACGCTGGAGGAAGCCCGGCAGGCGGACCTGCTGCTGCACGTCGTCGACGTCAGCCATCCCGAAGCCGAGGAGCAGGCCGAGACGGTCGAGCGCGTGCTGGAGGAAATCGGCGTCGAAGTCCGCGATTTCATTCTGGTGCTGAACAAGATCGACGCCGTCGACGATCGCGAAGTCGTCGACATGCTGCGGGCCAAGTACCTGCACTCGGTGACGGTCAGCGCCACGACCGGGCAGGGTCTCGACAAGCTCGCCGCGCTCGTCGCCGAGCGGTTGGGGGACGGCATCGTCGAGGCGGAGATCGAAACCTCCGTCGGCAACGGCCGGCTGTTCGCGTGGCTCGCCGAACACGCGGAAGTCACCAGCCGCGACTACACGGATTCGCGCGTGACGCTGCACTGCAAGCTGCCGCGGAATCAGTTGTGGAGGATCAAGGGGGACGACATCTCGGTGCGCATTCCTTCAGAGCCGGGGCGTGTCACCCCGGTTGAAACGAATTGAAGCGAAGACCGGGGCGACACGCCCCGGCTCCTCATGGCGCGATGCTGACCGCGCTGCTAGAGTGGTACATTGATCACGGCCGCGCGTTGCCGTGGAGAACCGAGCGCGATCCGTACCGCGTCTGGCTGCGGGAGATCATGCTGCAGCAGACGACGGTCGCCGCGGTGATCCCGTATTTCGAGCGGTTTCTGGCCCGGTTTCCGACCGTGGACGTCCTCGCTGCCGCCGACGAAGCTGACGTGCTGCGGCTGTGGGAGGGACTCGGTTACTACAGCCGCGCGCGAAATCTGCATCGGGCGGCGCAACGGATCATGTCCGACCACGACGGCGAATTCCCGCAGGACGTGGCGGCGCTGCAATCGCTCCCCGGCATCGGCCGCTACACCGCGGGGGCGATCGCGTCGTTTGCCTTCGAGCAGCCGGCGGCGATCGTCGAGGCCAATACGCTGCGGCTGTACTGCCGATTGCTTGGATATGCGGACGATCCTCGCTCCACGGCGGGACAACGGGCGTTGTGGGCGTTCGCGGAATCGCTGATCACGTCTCCCGGCTCGCCAGGAACCATCAATCAGGCGTTGATGGACCTCGGGGCCACCGTCTGCACGCCGACGGAACCGAGTTGCGAGCAGTGTCCGGTCAGCCGGTGGTGTGCCGCGTTCGCAGCGGGCCAGCAGCGCGACATCCCCCGGCCGGCGAAGCGGATCGAACTGACCGACGTCATCGAGGCGACGGTCGCGGTGCGGCATCGCGGACGGTATCTGTTGCGACGCCGCCCGCACGGCGAGCGCTGGGCCGGCCTGTGGGATTTTCCGCGTTACGCCGTCACCAACCACGAACCATTGTCGCGGACGCTCGTCGAACAGATCCGCGAGCAGACGGGGATCGACATCGCGCTCGGCGAGCAGCTCGCCGAGTTCAAGCACGGCGTCACGCGCTACCGCATCACGCTGCGGTGCTTCCACGCGGAGCGGCAATCGGGCCGGTTGCGGAGTGACGTAGAATTGCAATGGGCGTCGCCGGACGAATTCGCGGCGTTGGCGCTGTCGATGACGGGCCGCAAGTTCGCGAGGTTGTTGGCGG
>JAWXBB010000350.1:0-12795 GCA_034439795.1 Planctomycetaceae bacterium
GACGGGTTCGCGCCGGACAAGCGGCTCTGTCCCGTCTGCGGGACCGTGCAACGTGAGGTGATCGGCAGCAACGGGCCGGTGATGGTCCGATGGATCACCTTGCCGTGGGAGCAACCGACCGCCGGAGTGAAACGCCGATGACCTGGATCGACGCGCCGATCGTTGAACTCCCTGCCAAGCGGTGCCCGCATCCCGGCTGCGACAGCAGCAAGTTCATTCACGTCTGGTCGAGCGACAACCACGACGGCAGTCGCTCCCAACGTCAGATTTGCTGCCGGTGCAGCCGCCGCGTGATTTTTGTTGTCGGCGATTTCCCCCAAGCGGGGAATGAGCCGATTTGGCCGGATAGGATTTGCGAACCATGACACATTTCCTCAGAAGGGCGGCGACCATGTTCGGACAGATGCGGAAGATTTTCGGCGTGCCGGATGACGACCAAACGGCAGCAGGTCGCGCGGCTTCGCGCCATCATGATCTGGACGAACGGGTGATGTACCTGCCCGAAAGCAAGCTCACGCCAGAAGCGGTTGCAGGCGCTGTTTCCGCTGACGGCGATTGTTGGGCACCATTCAGGATCTGCACCGCGACCGGCGAGCGGTGGTTCATGCGTATTTCTGGCGATTCGACCGCGATGGGACAAGGCGATTCTACCGCGACGGAAAAGCCGGCGTCGATCATGGGCTTCGATCTTGGTTCCGAACTCCCGGCGGATAACTTCGACGACGGCTGCGATTCCACGGAGGACATCGTGGAGTCGTTCCGCCAGGAAACCGCGATTATCAAAAGTCGCTATTCGCGCGGCGAGATCACCGGCACCGACACCGACGACTTCGATGACGTGCTCGCTTCGCGTGAATTTAGCATTCGCATGAATGAGCACAAGCTGCGCGCGCGGCGGGACGCAGCCGATGGCGCAGCCGACGACGACGCCAGCGATGACGACACCGAAGGCGGCGACAATGACGAGTGATCGCTGGAAAACATCGGTCCACGAAGCCGGACACGCCGTTGCCGCGGTTGTGATGGGCGGCCGGTGCGCGGGACTTGTGCTCGTGGACGATGGCGGGCTCGCCCAAAACTACGAACTGCTCGGCGCTCGGGAGGCTTACGCCATTGCGGCCGGTCCGGCCGCGGAACGATTGGTCGAACAACATCCCGCGCCAACAACGTCTCCGGCTAAATCAAAAGTGTTGACCGTTGACGAAATCGAGGCGTTATCGGTTTTTGGAACGGCACCGTTTCTCGCCTGCCAGTTGGGACGAGCGGCTGACAATCGTCGGCATTTCGATAGCGATGAGCGGACCCTCGCGCTTTGGGCGATCACTGGTCGCGAGGATACGCCCGGCTCATGGGCGACCATGCTCGAACATGCGAATCGCGTGGCGGCTGAAATCATCGCCCGGAACTCGACGGCCGTCGTCAGAATTGCCGCGGCGTTGTTCGTCGCCGGCAGTCTGTCCGAGGATGAAATTCTGAGTCACTTCAACGAGGAACTTTCATGAGCACTCTACTCGCCGGCAATCCATTCCTGATCGGCGACGAGCGCCGCCTGGCGCACCGCGGAGAGATTCGCCGCGAACTCGCGAAAATCACCGTCGTCAAAGAACGGCTCGCGGTGCTGCGCGACATCGTCTCGAAACTGAACGCCGATTCGGACGCTGCCGCGGAGTCGCACAGCGCGGCCGCGTCACTGCTTCAATCTGAACTGGACGCGCTCGATGCGGCACAGATCGAAACCGTTCTGGCGGGCAGGGCGACGCCTACGGAAGCCATCTCACGCCGCCGGCAGATTCTCGATCAGCTCGCGGAATTGAATCGGAATCTGGAGACGGTTTGCGAGGGCAATCGGCGGGCAGCGCAACCGGTTGAAAAGCAGATCGATGATCTGAGGATGCAGACCACGAACGAGGGGGCTTTCCGCAATCGGCTGGTGACGCTGGCATCGCGCGAGGCGCAGCAAAAGCTCATGCTCAACGGTCTGCGACTACTGGCGGCCGATTCAGTCCGCAAGGAACTCCAGCGGCTGATCGACATCCACGAAAAAAACGTCGTCATCTCGCGAAAGAATCGGAACGGTGACGACATCCTGATTCACCAAACAAAGCTGGCCGACTGCGAGGCGGTTGCGGGGTTGAATGCGGCAGAGATCACAGCGCTGCACGTGGAGTCTGCGAGGCTTCAAGATGAGGCACGGGCTGAATGACTTTGGTGCGCCCACCGGCAGCGCGGCGGTTTTCCCTTTCCATCGCGTCTGCCGGTGGGCGCCGCCAGACCGGCCCCCATGAACGGGTCCCTCTTCAGGTTCTTTGCGCGGCGCGATATTCCCACGACCGCGCCTGCGAGACACACATGGATTAGGACATTCGGACAAGCCCTATGACACCCGATGAACGCGACCTGATCCTCAGCCTGTTTCAGCAGTCGTGCGAGATTTACTGCAAAGCCCCGGTCTACTGGAAAGACCCACATGGATGCCAGGCGTGGGCCAAGCGGCAAAGTTTTTTCAGAATCGAACGCGGCATCGTGTCCAGCCCCGAGGACACCATCGCAGCCGGCCGGAAGGAATTCTCGCGGATGCGGCTCAGCCTCCAAGAACGCGGACTCATTCACCTCACCGCCCTGAGCGCGACGACGCGATCCATTTGCCTGAGCGCGGCCGGCCTGACCGTGGCCGAGGAGCTGACCAGCACAAAGGCTCCGGCGGACCTGCGGGCGGTGATAAAGGCGATGGAACCCAAGCAAACTCCGCGTGATCCGCGCTTAGTCAAACTGGCCCGGACCCTCAAGAAAGTGACCCAAGCCGGGGCGACCCGGTGAGGACGCCATCGCCCGGTTGTCTGTGCCGGGCGGTGGCAGTTTCTCCTCAACCCGTCGCATCTGTGACGCAAAACGGTTCGCGACGTTGACGCCTGCGGGGCGAGACGGTGTTCGCATGAGGGATGATCGTCCGGCGTGAACGCGGGTCACAACGCGAACGGGAGGCTCGGCGGCGTCACTTCCGAGAACGATGGGCAGCGACTCGACATTTTGCCGAACAATATCGAGCGGTGGTTCTTTTCGGCTGGAACGGCAGTCCGCAGTGTTTGCAGAAGATCGGATTGACCATGTAGTACCTGAAGTTGATTCCGCAGTCCGTGACATCCTGATTCTCGGATGCGCGACCCGACTCGATTGCACGTCGTCGGCGCTTTTCTTCGGCACTGAACGGCATGGCGGACACCTTTTCGGAAGGTCCGGATAGCGTAACGCAAGCCGTCAATGTTTGACAGCGAGTGCGGCTCACAACGCGAATGGTGCGACGATGACGGAAGCCAGCAGCAACCCGAAAGACATCGCCGCCCGCGGCAAATGTCCCATGCCCCTCACCCTACCGGTTGCTGAACGCGCGATCGCCGACGTGCTCGGGCATGGGGCCGCGAAGTACGGGCCCTGGAACTGGCGATCAGAGTCCGTCGGCCTGATGACCTACGTCGGGGCGATCATGCGGCACGCCAACGCCATCCGCGCCGGGGAGGACATCGACCCGGAATCGGGGTTGCCGCACCTCGCACACATCATGGCCAAACGGGCGCATCCGCAACTCTCTGGAATGGTCGCGCCGAATCCCGCATTGACATCCTCACCCTGGCTCGGCACGATGGCTCCCCTACAAACCGCGTGATCCGGTTACGGTCACCAGAGTCTAAACTATGTTCCGTACCAGTGTGACCGAGGCCCGTGGCCTCAGTGCGTGTGCGTCCATTCCAAGGGTTGATCCGGGTTGCCGGGGACCGAGGGGGACCAAGGCGGCGTTAGACCCGCCTGTAGAGCGCGTACTGAGGCCACGGGTCTTTGTGTTGCTCTGGCGCTGATCGGGGATAGCCCCGGTCATGGACGCCGGGGCTTCTCTTCTCATCGCAGAGCGACCCGAAAGGGGACGCCCGACAAACTCTCGTCGCCCGGTGCGATCGGGCTGCGCGTTCGCGCAGACCCACACAAAAGCGAACGGCCGACGGTCTTGTACACCGCGGCCGCTCTCACCCTGTCCCGCCCGATCAAAGGAAAGACGATGGCTACAACGCATTCTAGCAGCAAGCGGACCGCGCGGAAGCCCGCCAAGGGCCGCGCGAAGTCCAAGCAGCCGGTTGTGACGGTCGCACCGGAAAACGAGCCCGAGGGCGGGCTGGCCTACACGCCGCCGGTGACGGCGATCACGATCTGGATCGTCGTCAGCCTTCAGCACGGCGACATGAAGTTCTATCTGTCCGAGGATGAGGCTTCCATCTTCGCGAAACTGTGGCGGAAGCGTTGGCCCGAGGATACTGTTCGCGTCGTCGAATGCGGCTGCACCGTGCATCGGTTCTGCCTGCCCGACCGCGCTCCGCAAATCTCGTTGTACTCCGTCTACGCCGGCAGCCAGTCGCTGGAGATGGACGTCACGGGGCCGCAAGCGCTGGCGATGGCGAAAACCTGGAACAAGATGCAGCGCGAAAGCCCGCGGCTCAAGCGGGCTGAAATCGTGGAACGCCGGTTCATGGAAATCAGCGACCCCGATAACCCGCGGGACGTGCTGGTCGCCGAACTGGCGGCGGAGTTGGAAGGCGGTGCGGAGTGAACCCGAACCTCTCCCACCCCGACCCCGGCGACTATCGCGTGGTGTCCGTCATCGACGGGGTGGAACTCTGCCACACCGACGATTACGACGAAGCGGCCGACGTGGTCGACTGCCACGTTCTCGCCGGCGGGGACCGCGACGCCGTGCGGATTCTGCCGAACCGGGCGGAGTGCAATCACCGGAAGAACCGATCGCGGCTGCCGTCGCTGGCAGAGATCGCCCAGCGCGCGGCAATGGAGCGGGCCGGATGGTCGGAAGGTGAACGCCGCGCTCGGGCCGGCAGCCGGTGGCGATGGAGGGTTCCTCGCTGCCGGGTGAGGATGGCTCGGGCCGGATGATGTAACGACAACCAACGCCCCCGCGGTCACATCGGCCGCGGGGCGTTTTCGTTTCGGTGCAGTCGCGGAGTTTCGGTGCAAGTTCTACGCTGGCGACCGCGTTGTACTGAACGCGCAAGGCGGCGCGGACGCGCAACAGGGCCTTACGTTCAGTGCCGATTCCTGGTTCTGGTGCTGCACCGCAATTCGCCAGTTGCACCATCTAAGTTGTTTGCAATTGCCATCAGTTGCGAATGATTGCGAAACACTCGGCAGCGCGATATCCTCAGTAAATCAAGCCTGTTCTTTGTGCTGATGGTCGATTCGGCGTCCGCTTGAGGGCCTAGTGGTAGCAATACCGTGCAGGTTCAAGTCCTGTCTTGGGCACCTTAAACAGCAAGGACTTACGACAAACCGTCGTGAGTCCTTTTTTGTTGGCCCAATGCGATTGGGGGCAAATTGGGGGCAGGAGTTGGGTTTGCGTCGGCTCTGGATCGCTTGCCGTTTCGGCAAGACTGGAATCGGAGGCGACGATCATGGCATGGCTCGAAGAACGGGGCGAACAATTCCACCTCTGTCTGCGTATCGGAGGGCGGAAACTCAAGCGTTCGCTGAAGACCGCTGATCAGGCCGCCGCCGCATCGCTATTGGAGCGAGCGGAACGGCGGCTGCACCTTCTCGAACTCGGGGAGTTGGAACTGCCCGAGGGGACGGACCTGCTGATCTTTCTGGTGTCCGACGGGCGTCGCTCCCAGCCGGTCTCCGTGAAGCAGTCCCTCATCCTTCTGGAATTCATCGAGCGTTTCCGCGACTCGCTGCCGGCCGGCGCGATGGAGGCCAACTCGCTCTATACGCTGAACATCCATCTCCAGCATGTCCTCAAGATCCTGAGACCGACCACGTTGGTATCCAGCGTCGGTTTCGAGAGCCTCCAGCGCTACATCAATCTACGCAGCACCGCTGTGGGCCGCCGCGGACAACCGGTCAGTCCGACGACGATCAAGAAGGAACTCTCCAGTTTCAGCAGCGTCTGGACGTGGGGTCTGCGGATGAGGCACGTCAAAGTCCCGTTCCCTAACAAAGGGCTGCGATTCCCCAAGACGACCGAGAAGGCACCGTTTCAGACCTGGACCGAAATCGAGCGTCATATTGCCAGTGGCGGACTGACGGCTGTTGATGAGGAAGCGTTGTGGGACTGCCTGTACTTACGGGTCGAAGAGATCGGGGAACTATTGAACCATGTCCAACGGCATGGCTGCGATCCGTGTCTGCATCCGATGATGCTGATCGCCGCCCATACGGGCGCTCGACGGAGCGAGATTGTCCGCGCGCAGAAGCGGGACTTCGACTTTGTGGGCGGCACGCTGCTCTTACGGGAGTGCAAACGGGCGAAAGGGCGGCGAACGCACCGTCGCATCCCGATGAGCGATGAACTTGTGGCGGTCTTGCAACCGTGGCTCGCCGGTCAGCCCGGTCCAATGGCCTTCACGGAAGCTGGACAGCTTCTGACGCCGGAACGGGCGTCCGATCTGTTGTCGCGGTCGCTGACGGCTAGTCGATGGACGAAGCTCCGGGGCTGGCACGTTCTACGTCACAGCTTTGTGAGCAATCTCGCCAGTCGCGGTATCGACCAGCGGCTGATTGATGAATTCGTCGGCCACACGACGGAAGCGATGCGGCAGCGGTATCGGCATCTGTTTCCCGAGACGAAGCGAGCCGCCATCGCGGCCGTCTACGGGTAACCGAGCGAATTCGCCGGAGGACGAGTTGACCATCCTCAAATCGTGACTGAGACTCGGCCGATGGCCAAAGTCTCGCAACGGCGGCCCCGTTCAATCGTATGTCGGGGGACGCAGTCCTTCGCTGCGAATTCGTTCCAGCTCGTCGTGCGCGATCATCCATTCCTGCGTCTTGCCGCGCCCGCAAGGGCGCTTCTCAGCGCGGATGCGCCGCAGCCGGCACCACTCCCGGACGGTGAACTCGGCTTTGCCGAGACTGCGGGCCACGTCGGCGGTCGAATAGAATGTCTGGACTACGCGTTCTTGGAGCAACCGCCGGAGCGCGTCTTCGATGCGGTCGAGCCGTTCGGCAAGTTGTGGGTCGGTCATGGCTCAAGACTCCCAATGATTCATCGAGTTCGCAGGAGACAGATCGCGGCAGAATGCGGTCGATGGGTCGCGTCAGAACAAGCGGCGTTCGACTTGATTTCCATAAACTGTCCAGCCGCAATTCGGTTGCTCCTCGCGACCGTACAGTTCCAAGTACGGACCGGGGCTGACCCGCTCGATCAGTCGGCGAAAGAGAAATGGCTTGCGGCTGTGGATCGTGCGATACGCCGACTGCCAGCTTCGGCACTTGTGATCCTGAAATCGCAGGTTGCCGCGGACGCCCAGCAAAAGGAATTCGTGCGAGACGCGCCAATAGTTGCCCATGCCAAGCTGCGGCTTGATCCACACGAGGCACGATTTGTATCGGAAACCCCACGCGCGAATGACCTCAAACGCTTCGCTCAAGAAGGCATTCGTGGTCCACAAATGCAGGTGGGCCGCCTCCGCCGCCAGCGCGCGCACCGGTTCGCTGCGAATCTGCGCGAGAGACAGCGTGCGGTAGTGGTTTTCGGCCGCTCCCCGTGCGGCCGTGTTCGTGTAGGGCCACGGCGGATCGGCGTAAATCGTGGAGAACTTCACGCCCGCATCCACCAGCAAGTCGAGATTGCGAACGATTGAGGGCAACGCGGTGTGCGAACCGTTCGCGCCTTCCGCTTGCGGGTTAGGGAGTTCACCGGAATGAGAGGGCCTGCCCGTCACAGTCATCGTCCCGCGTGTTGCAGAATCCAGGTGTGCGCCTTGTCGAGCGCAAAACGAACGGTTGGGAGGTCGTCGGGGCCGAACCGGCTGGATTGCTTCCAATCGGAGCCGTTGCGGAACAGGCGCGTGACGGTCACGACGTAACGAGTCTGGGTTTTCCGCGGCTGTCGCCAGATCCGTGCGAGGATCAGGCCGTAACGGATTTCGTGGGTGGGTGGCCGCGGCATCTCAAGTCTCCGTCCGCAAGAGAATCTTGAGCCGGGCAGCAACACCGTCGAGCTGATGTTGCATCACCGGGTCCATCGCTGGGGCTTCGGCCAGAAGCTGGGCCAGTTCGCGGCAGACTCTAAGCAAGGGAACCAAGTCTTCAGGTTGGAAGAGATGGGAGGCGCGACCGGTCGCCGAAGGCATCTGGAAGAGATTGAACTGGTAGCTCCATCCGCGGACCTCGTCACCACCTTGCCAAATGGAGGAAGCGACCGAACCCGACCCGGCCGCACGATACAGCCGAAAGTGTTGAATCGACGTCGATACCTTGCGTTCGTCCGACATGACGTTTTGCTCCGGTGAGGGAATCGAAAAAAGGGGCGTGGAGAGCTGTCACTCTCTCCACGCCTTGACGGTGTCTTCGTATCAGGACACGTCTGGAATCATGTCAGTCAAGCCTTCCTGATCCGCCACCCAGATCCAGAAGCTGATGGTCTCTAGCGCCTGTTCCAAGTGCCCAGACGGGATGTCTGGTGAATTCCGCGGTTCGGAGCGGTGGTGTTCACCAGATTGAAAGGCGTTGCGGACCTGACGAGCGGCTTCCCAGAACGTGGCGTCTGGAAAGCTGTGCCGATACGGGGACGGTCTTCGTTTGTGTAACCACTTCATGATGCTTCTCCTCTTGTTGTTTCCATCCGTGACAGGGATGACCAACATGGCCTCCCCGCGACAGCGGTCTGTCGCGGCGAAACCAAAGGAGAAGAACCGGCTGGCGGACCAGCCGGAAAAAACCGAGGATCAACCTCGTTCAACAACCGGCAGCGTTAGTACTCGCTCGGCAGCAAGATGGTCGTGACGGAGCGATCGTGCTCGGTGATGATCCAAAACTTGGAACCACCGTCGAGCTGATACTGCGAAAGGAGCCGGAAGCCGTGTTCCAACGCGGCGTCATTCTCCTTCCAGTCCTGCTCGTCCAGTTCGCCCCAATCGCCGCTCATGTGGCGGATGAGGCCCCGCAGCACGTCCCTCTGAGACAATTCAGACTGAGCGCCGCGGGTGATCACGAGTTGTCCGACTGCGAACTTCGCTGGGCATTTGATGGTGTGCATGGCGTTCATCGTCCTGGATGAAGGCCGGCCGGATTGCATCCGGCCGGCATGGGTTATCCCTGTTCGTCTGACTCGGAGGCACGAGCCGGCACGGGCTGCTCGTGAATCCAGTCGAACGCCATGTCCGCCACCTTGGCGACCGAGAGCAGGTCCGTCAGTCCGAACTGACTGGCTTCCTGCGCCTGGTCGTGGTCATCCTTGTAGAGCCGGACGATTTCGACGTTGAACCAGGCGCGATTGTCCTTCGACAGGTTGCGCCAGATCTTCGCCTTGATGCGTCCGATCAGGATGGTGTTTGCCGGTTTGTCATTTTGTGCCATAAGCACTCCTTGTGGGGTGTGATCCGCCGAGCGTCCTCGCGCCCGGCGGATCGGGGTTGTCAAACAGCGATGCCCAGCACCGCTGCACTCCAAGCGGACGGCCCGGAGGCCGTCCCAAAACCAGAACCGAAACCTATTGCAAACCGGCTGTCCGTCGCCCTCTGGTCGGGGTGGCGGCGGACAGTTCTTCCTTGGCCAACTGCACGACGGCCAGGAGGTCATCGAGATCGGCTGCGGGAATGAACTCGGAGGCATAGAACTGCTTGCCTCCGGCCTTCCAGCGACCGACCCGAATGACGAATTCATCCTTTCGCCAACTGCCGGCGGGAAAGACGAACACGGCCACGTTGCGGACATCGAAGCGTCGCGCTTCTTTGGGCAACGGACCCTCGTGGAAAGGGAGTCGACACTCCGGGCAGAAGCGTTCATCCACCCGCAGCGGGAACAACACCCTCCACGGCCATTTGAGACGCCATCGTTTTTGCTGGTTGCGTGAGCGGTACATGCTCATGACTGGAACACTCCAGTAATTCGGCGAACTGCGTTCCCGTGAACGTCAGGTCCGCCTACGGTTTGCGAAGGCCCTGCGCCCGTTCTTTTTCCGTGCTCCCGGGCCAGGAGCGATGTGACCCACACGGTGGGATGGGGAAGCGTCACCTCCTTTCGGAAACTGAGGTCACAAGCGGCAACAGATGGGGCAGCGCTACCGCCTGAACGCGAATGCGCTGCGCATCCCGATGGGAAGCCAGGGCATCGTGAATGCGGCGAGCCTTCTGTGGGAAGACCGTGAGTACCGTCAGCTCGAACCGTCCGGCGGCGATCAAGGGCCGAAAGCCCGGTTGCTGCCAGTGGGCGTCGATGTCCTGGCGCGCAGATTCGACGATGCGATCCCAACGGCCGCGGTGTCCGGCATCGACGCGCGCGAATCCGAGACAGCCGTTTCCGCGCGGATCGAAGTAGTAACCGGTCGGCAGTCCCGTGCGATCCACGTCGGGAAAATGGCGTCCAACTTCTTCCGCAGTCAGCCGCACGCGCGGATGATCGAGCAACCGACAGAACACCAACAGGGCGTAGGCCCGCACTTTTGCCGCTTCGGACAAGGGTCCGCTCGGCTGCGCGGTCAGTCCCAAGTGGTCAGCGCCCGCTGCGGTCAGCCACCAGTACCGGGCCTGGTGATGTAACGGTGACGACTCGATCAGTCCGCGGCCTTGGGCTTCCTGCAGGGCGTGTTTGATCGCCCGCACTCCGGCGTCAGCCCACACCGGCTCGGTGCGGAGCGCCGCGAAGACCGTCAGTCGATACCGCGCGATCTGACGCAGCACGGCGGCGATGGCCTCATCAGTCGGCGGGGCGGGGCGGGTCGTGGGAACCAGCATGGGGTCACCAGAGTTCGTAAGGGAGATCGTGCTCGACGCAGTGGTCATGAAAGCTTTCGACTTGGCGCGCGTCGTAGCGCCCGGCCGATTCGATCACGCGCAGGATGCGACCGTGGGGATCGCAGAGAAACGCATCCGGGTCTTTGATCTGGTAGCCCGCTTTGGGCAGGACGTGTTCGCCAATCCACAAGCGGGCCAGCCGCGGGTGACGTTGCCGGTAATGGACGAACACGGTGGCCAAGCGCAGGTCGTGATCGCGATGTTCCGGTTTCGGAAGACCGCGGGCCGTGCTGCCGAACAGATTGGCGACGAGCCGAGTGGCTACGTAGACATCCACCGGCTGGGCCGCCAAGCGCCAGCGATCCCGCGACGCGCGGGAAACCTGATCCGAGTCGGGGTCCGCGGCCCCCGGCTTCCACGCGAACAGCGGCCGATCGACCGCCAGCAGCGGATGGGCATTGATCAGGTGTCGCTCCAGGAGCCCCACCCGCCTCAAACGGTCCACCCAACGGTCGCCTGTCCGGTGAGGCTGTGAGTTGGACCACAGGTCGGCGATCTGCTGGCGCGTCATGAGACGGACTCGTCCCGTGACGCACTCCAAGAGATCGTGATCGCGGTCTGTGAGAGTGATGCTCATGGTCGTTTCCCCCGGCGTGCCGGCGCGTTGGTCGGCGGGAGTTCGTGAGCCAACGTCTCGAACAATTCCGTCAGGGACTGCTGAGTCGCGGACGTCAAGGGCGCGGCCGGGGGCTCTCCGATGACTTCTTCGGACCACTCCGGCCCGGACGCCTTCGCCGGCGAGCGGCTCACTGCGTCCGCGGGCGGCGCGCTTCCTGCCGCACCACGGTGCGGCGTGAACGCTCCCTCCGCACTCGGCCACGGGAGCGCTTTCCGGCGGCGATACTCGGTCTCGGTGACGTGGTAGTTGGTCTCGACGATCACCGGTAGCCCGCCGTATTGGGCGTAACCGGCCCCGCGGCTGATTCGCAGAATGCTCCGCAGCGGATGGTCGTTCGTCAGCAGAATGTCGTTGATCGTCAGCCGGGGAACGACTTGCTCGGACTGGCTGTGCGAGGAACTCGATTTCCCCTCGGCGTTCGTCGACTGCGACCAATTGGAACTCAGGTCCACGGTCAATCCGCTGGACTTGACGAGCCGCTCCTGGTCTTCGCTGGAGGAGACCGAGAACCACTGACGGAGCCGACAATTGGCTTCAATCGCCGGGATCAGGTTGGTGTTGGCTTTCTGCAGATCCTGCATGGATTGATTGGCCAGAATGATGCCGACGCCCATGCTGCGGGCCAGTTGCAGCATGTATTCGAGGTTGTTGGCCACCATCCGTTGAAATTCGTCGATCACCAGAAACACGGGGCAGCGGCGCTCGGTCTGCGTCGACGCCGCGAGCAGCATGTAGGTGAACAGCCGCGCGACTTCCGGCGCACCGCTCGGGGACAGGGTCGACGGCAGGTGGCAGTACAGCAGTTGCGGCTCCTGAAAGAGCTGCGTCAGGTCGATGGCCTGCTCCACCGCGGAGGCCGGATGGCCTGTCGTCCGCGTGACGTTCAGCGCTTCGCAGGCGGCGAGCCGCTTGATGACTTCCTGCACATGGACGCCGGCTTTTCGAATCTCGGGATGGAGTTCGCGTTTCTTCGCCACGGTGATGACGGTGCCAATGCAGTCGGCCAGTTCCCCAAACGTGTTGACGTGCGGGAACGTCTTGAGCGTGTGAAACAGGATGGCCGCGTTGGCGGAGCTGAAGTAACCGGCCCCGTAATCCGTGCCATAGGTCAAGCCGTTGGCGGCGCAGAGAATGTCGGTCTGGGTCAGCAGATCAAAATTGGACCAGAACGGCTGGGTCATCGGGTTGAAGGCGAATGTGGACTTGTCCCGCTGGTTGGAAAAGAACTTCAGCGGCAAAGCCTGCCCGTGAGTCTGCCGGGCTTGTTCGGCCGCACATTGCAGGGAGGCCAGCAATTCCAGGCTGTCCCCTTTGAGGTCCAGCACGATCACGCTGCAATCGCCGAAGCTGATCAGTTGCTCGATGATGGGGCATAAGAACAGGGCC
>JAWXBB010000351.1:0-3123 GCA_034439795.1 Planctomycetaceae bacterium
CCGGAGACCACCGAGACCCTGATTTACATCCGCATGATTCACCTGATGTCCCGGCGGATCGCACAGCACCGTTTATCCATTTGAAAACAGGTTCTAAGAGGCCGTGACCAGTGACGAAAGGTCTTGGCCTACCAAGCGGTTGTTGGAGAAGGTGACGATTACGGTCTGTGCCATCGGCTTCTTGTTCTCATCGGGTGCGCTCATCCAGACGGCTTGGAGTCAGTGTAACCGCCGGTGCCTCGATCACCCGAGTTGCATGGGAGAGAACCTATTCTGTCCGCGATACGGTTGCTCGACTGACGGTAACTGCAGTCAGTTGGTCTGTTCCCAACTGAATCAAGGTTACGCAAAAGTCTATCCAGTGGTTCCGCCGCAGCAAGCATTTGTCGACGCAACATCCACGCAACGAATTGTTTGGTCGGCGCAGGCCATATGTTTCGCCACCTGGTGGTGCAACACGTGCATCAGTGGCGAATCGTACGATTGTAATGGAACGCCAGAGGCTCCCTGCAATTTTACAGGCTTTCCGACGGATCACTGTGCCTACTGTGGCGGAACCCCTCCTACTACCGACTGGGTGGTAAGTGCGAATCAATGCGACGAGTGCGCGGATCCCTAGGAGTGTGCAGATCCTGGCTTTCATAAATACGAGCAGCGGGCGCTTCCCGCGATGGAGTGCAAAGATGAACGTCCTGCAAAGTGCAGATCGAGGCTGGGTCAAACTGGCTCTTGCCAGTTGCGTCTTCTGGAACGCCGCTCTCCAGATCGGCCGTGCGGAATCGCGGATGGCGACCAGCGAAGAAAAAATCCCGATTCTGACCGAGATTTCGGCCGCTTCGCGGCGCAACTACGAGGCGCTCCAAACGTGGTCGGGCGGGTACTCCTATCACGTGTCGGATAAAATCGCAGCCCAGGCCTTCGGAAATTTCGCCAAGTTCGTCGGGATCAAGGTGCCGCAGGGCGATGCCGTCTCGGAGCCGGTGTGGCAAATCCGGTCCGGAAAGATCGACTTTCAGCGGACGATGGCAGACAACCGGCTGTTCCTCGAAATCCTCGACGATGGTCCTCTGAAATTCGTCGGCGAAGTCACCAGCGCTTCCTATGACCCGGTCGGCGGGAGCGTTCCGGCGATCCGGAACGAGCGGGCGCTGGTGAGCGACGAGGGAATCGTCGGTTACATGCCGAAGCTGCTTTACCGCGTTAAAAGCGGACCGGGGGTTCCCGGCGGATACACGACAGCCGCCTCAACAATGCCGAGGAGGAAGCTGAAGGGACCGATTTGGGCGCACGACACGAATCCGTGGACAGGCCAATACTTCGACCCTGCCAATCTTTATGGCGATGACCGATTTGTCTGGGAGCTGTTGGATGGCTATGTGAGCAACCTGCGCGGCAAATTCGGCGCGGATCATGCCAGTGCGATTGACGCGGCCATTCGGCTGGAGGTGCAAGACACGCCCGAAGGGGGAACCCAGTACGTGCTGACCACGGTCCCCCCCATGATGCACAAAAGGCGCGTGTTCGCCAGCAGAGCGGCGGGGAACCTGCTCGAGGTGATCGAGTACAGTCGTGACCCGGACGCTGCTGGCAACGCCCCGATCGGCAAACAGATGGAGTTCGAATACTGGCGCGTTAACGACGTCGTCGTTCCGGAACGGGTTCGCTGTCGGAGTTACACGGGCGACCAACAAGAGTTGGTGAAGGACGCCGAGTATCGCTTGAAATCCGTCGAAGTCAACGGGCAGAAGGTGAGCTCGACGTGGACGGATGACGTGCTTGATATTCCCTCGGACGCCTGGCAACTCGTGCGCCGTGGAAAGAGGCAAGAATTGGTGCCGCCAGAATCAGCCGAGAAAACTGACGGAAAGTTCGCCTGGCTGGTGGCGTTGAATATCTCATTCGGAATGATCCTGTATGGATCGCTTCGCCGTCGCGAGCGGATGAAGTCGATGACTCAAGCCGGCTGAATTGTGCGCACCAGCCGTATCAGCCGTGCGTTCTGCGGCGCTGGTACCAACTCAAATCCGATCCAGACACTCCGCCCAGCGCGCGAGTTGCCCCACCAGTCCGTCCGAGAGTTTGTGCCCATCGGACGGCGGGAACGTCGTGAGCACCGCGGGGTAGCCCGATTCACGCAGTGACTTCACCGACCGTTCGAGTTTGGTGGCGTCGGGGGTGCCGGATGCCGTGGAGAGGTGGAATTGCAGCCGGTGTTCGGGATCGTTCTCAGGCAGCTTGCCGAGCGGCGGCGGGTTGACGAGGGCCGCGCCGCGGTAGATCGTCCGTTGGCGGAAGACCGACGCCAGCCCGACGCCGGTGGCATTTCCCACGGCCTGCATCCAGATCCGCTCCGGGGCGATGCGATAGATCTCGCGGACCCTGGCGACGCAGTCGTTCACGAACTCCAGATCGTTGGGTGCCCAGCCGGCGGGGTTGTCGGTCTTCGGCGCGACGATGATGAGGCCGCGGCGTTCACATTCCGGCTTCCACGCGGAGAGCATGGCCGTCTCCATCGAGTCGAGGCCGGGATGCAGGAACACCATGAGTCCCTGCGGCCGGCCGGTCTTCACCGACTCCGGAACGAACAGCCAGTACGGCCGGTCGTGACCGGCCAGCGTCTCGGCGAGATGTCCGGTCTTCAGCATCGCGAATTCCGCCGGGGCCTCGCCGGTCGCGGGGGCCTCCGCGGTCACTTCGTCGGGGACGGACACCGGAGCGGCGGCGAGCGTGGCGTTCGCGGTCACTTCCTGCTCGCCACGGCGGAGAACCAGTTTGCCAGTCGCGCCGGGTCGCAGGCGTCCGACCTGATCGGCGAGCGCGGCGGCATCGGCGATGTCCACGTCGATCCATTTCACGATCCGATCGCGCGGCTTCAGTCCCGCCTGCTCGGCCGGCGATCCCGATAGCACTAGTCGGATCGTCGCTCCCGGCGTGGTGGCGTTTCGTTCGGGAAGCACGCCGAGATAGCCCGCCGCGAACGGCGGCAACTCGCCGACGAGTTTGACTTCCATCCTCGCGGTTTTCTCGTCGCGGCGGACCTCCAGCCGGACGACGTCGTCGGCATACTTGCGGCCTAGCACCTGTCGCAACTGGGCCATGCGCGTGACGGGCGATCGCTTTACC
>JAWXBB010000352.1:0-18088 GCA_034439795.1 Planctomycetaceae bacterium
CTTCTACGCCGGCGGCTTCCAATCGTTCCGCGGCTTCGCCTTCCGCGGCGTGACGCCGTTCTCGACCGGCGTCACGCCGCGGAAGGCGAAGCCGCGGAACGATTGGAAGCCGCCGGCGTAGAAGTTCTCGAAGATCGGGGTGCCGCTGCTGGTCCAGCCGAAGTTGCCGGAGACGTTCATGATGTGCTTGCCCTGGCCGTCGGGCCGCTGATAGGTGGTGAAGAACTGCCGGCCTTCAACTTCCAGTCGGTTGTAGCTGAATTCGTTGAACGCCTGCTCGACGGCAAATTCGACCGTGTGTCCGGTGGACGGCAGGAACGCGGAATCGCGCGTGTCGTGCGTCACGCCGAAGCGAACCGTGGAGAGAAAGTTGTCGCCGACGACATCGATGAGGCTCTGCGGCGAATTGGTCGGCTCGCCGCCGATATGCACGTCTTCCAGTCGCAAGGCCACCGAGGCTGACCACGCCTGCGTCAACTGCTTGCCGAGGCGAATCCGGCCGCCAACCCGTTCTTCATCCCAGAACCGGTAGAACCGCGTGAAGTAGAAGCCGCTCACGCCGAGGTTGATGTTCGTGTCGAGGAAGTACGGGTCCTGCCAGTCCACCAGATACCGGCTGACCTGCGAGCCGGGCAAGGCTTCGATGCGGAACTTCTGCCCACCGCCGCGCCAGGCTGTGCCGTTCCAGACGTCGGCCCAGCTGGTGGGGGGCCGCAGGATGTCGAAATTGTTTTCGCTGAGGACGATGTTGCCGACGAGGCCCGAGTTGCTGTTCACGCCGGCACCAAACATCAGCCGGCCGGTTCGCGCTTCGGCGAGGTAGGCGTCGATGTCGATGAACTCCGGCGGCGGCATCTGGTTCCAGAGCGGATCGGGATCGTTGATCGCCGGATTGAGCGGATCGCCGAGCGGACTGGAATCGTAGATGTACTGCTGCGGAACGGGATCGGGCCCGCGGCTTTGGGCCAGGAGCGGTTCCGGCGACTGGCTGCGGATGACGCTCAGAAACGGATCGTCTTCGTCGGCGCTGTCGGCTTCCGTTTCCTGCAACGCGGGCAATACGGTGTTGGTCGGTTGTGCAGCCTTCTTGGCCGGCGGCGTCACCGGCGGGCGGCCGACGGAGTGCGTTTGTTCGCCGGTGCTTGCGGGAGCAGCGGTCCGGTTTTGACCGCGGGCCACGCTCATTTCGGGTTGCTGAATCCAGTTCTCGCCTTCAATCCGTTTGATGTCCAACCGCGGGCCGTTCTGGGCGTCTCCCTCGAAGTAGCCCGAACCGGCGAGGCGGGTCTTGGAGCGCTGGATCTTCTGCGGATCGGCCAAATCGCCGGGCTGCACCATCATGATGTTGCGGACGAGGTTGGTCCGCGTGTGCGGGTGATCGCCGGCAATGTGGACGTTGATCTCGCGGACGCGGTACACCTTGTCTTCGTCGATCTTGTATAAAACGTCGACCACGCCCGGCTCTTCGGTGAACCGCGGCACTGCATCGACCTTGGCGAACAGCCGGCCCTGCTGGCCGTACTTGGTCCGCATCTTTTCAACGTCGCCGGCGATCTTCCGTTCGGTGTAGAACTCGCCGCTCGCCGTCTGGTGTCCCTGCCGCAGTTCCTCTTCCGAGAAGATGTCGTTCCCCATCACGTCGATGCGGCGAATCTTGTAGCGCGGGCCTTCGGCGAGGTTGTAGACGATCGTGACGTGCGATTTGTCTTCGTTGAACTTGAGTTCGTGGCCGATCTGCAGATCGAAGAAGCCCAGGCTGCCGTAGTACCGGCGGATGCTGGCTTCGTCGTTGGGAATCGTCGCGGGATCGTACTTGCCGCCGAAGACCCACAGAATCCGCTTCTTGGTCTGCAGCTTCAGATCGAGCAGCGCGTCGGAGAAGAACTCGTTCCCCTCGAACTCGACGCGGGTGACGACGACCTTCGAGCCTTCGTTGATGAGGAAGACCACCTCGCGGTCGTCCTTGTGGTTCCCTTTCTCCAACTCGACGGTGGCGAAGGCGTAACCCTTCTCGTGATACAGCTCCTCGATGCGGCGGGCGCATTCGCGGTTGGCGCTGACGTCGTACGGGCTGCCGACTTTGAGGTTCGTCAACGATTCCAATTTTTCCCGCTTGATCTTCTTAATGCCGCGATATTCCACCCGCTTGACGATCGGCCGCTCCAGCAGGCGATAGATCAGCACGAGTCCGGCGTCGCTGCGGGTGGTGACCGGCTCGACGCTGGCAAACCAGCGCGTGCGGATCAGGGCGTTCACGTCGTCTTTGATCATGGCCTGTGTGGCCTTGCGACCCGGCCGCGTCTTGATGTGTTTGGCGATGTCGGATTCGACGATCGTCGCGTTCCCTTCGATGCGGACTTCGGCGAGATCCTCGTCGAGGCCCAGCGTCGCGGGGGTGACGATGCCCTCCAGATCTTCCGGTGCCTCGGGGCGCTCCGGCGGGAACATCGGTTTCGGAGACCGCGGCGGCGGCGAATGTCCGGCGGAGGGGATCTCATCGTCGGATTGCGCGCGAATGACCAGCTCCGGAGCGCGCTCGGCGACTTCGTAGGTCAGAATCCAGCCGGCCGCGTCCGTCCGGCCCCAGTGCGATTTCACGGTGGCAAACCGGTCGGTCAACAACAATGAGCAGATGTCGTCATAGACGAGTCCGCGATCCGGCCATTGACCGGGCCGGCACCGTAATGATCTGGCTAACTCGGCGGCGGAACCTGAGGTGTATCCGACGACGCGGACTTCCGCGATCCGTTCCGCGTCGGCGGGAGCCACCGGCCGAGGCGATGGCGGCCGGGCGGCTGTAAAACCCGTGCCCGCGACCGGTTCGGCAGCGACCGCCGACGACGCTGCCAGCCATGCGACGATCAGCACCATCCCGGTACGCGGGAGGCGTTGCCGTCGGCATCGCGGTCGTCCGCCGCCGTCACTGTCTGTCATGCGCGTTGCTTCCCTGCACGCACGTCCGTCGGAACGGTTGCTGTCGTGACTGGTCGTCCTGACCGGCCACAGGGCAAATCGGAGTCGAAAACTGATGGAAGGGAACCGACCGCTTCAGCCGAAAGGACCGAGGGGAGATCGGGCGGGGAGTGTTAACGGAATCGTCGGCAACCGTAAAGACCGAAACTTTCGCGGCAATCGGCCGCAGATTCGCATCTCCGGCGTAAGTCCCCGCTTGACGGGCGTCGCCGTAAGTCGAGAATATGGGAGGAGTTTGTGACGGCAATGATCGCGGGAGCAAGACCGATGCGCGCACGCCTGGTGCCACTCAAGGGGGGACGACCCGTCCCCATCACGCGCGACGTCACGCTCGTCGGTCGGCAAAAAGATCTGTGCGACGTCGTCATCGACCGCGGCAGCATCTCCAAGCTGCACTGCCTGATCGTCCGGACCGACGGCCTGCTGTTCATCCGCGACCTCGGCAGCACGAACGGCACCAAAGTCAACGGG
Source organism: Planctomycetaceae bacterium (assembly GCA_034439795.1). GTDB lineage: Bacteria > Planctomycetota > Planctomycetia > Planctomycetales > Planctomycetaceae > DSVQ01. The sequence continues at coordinate 3,445 of JAWXBB010000352.1, forward strand.
CAACGGGTCATCCGCGGAGCGCTCCTGCCCGGCGACGAGCTCGCCTTCGCCAGCGAAAAGTTCAAAGTCGAGATGGGGAACGCGGTCCCCGAGCAGGAGGAGGACGTCCACGACGCCCGCACGGAGGAGATCAAGCTCCCCGCCAAAGGCGTCCTCGACGGCCTCGCCGCCGGCTTCGATTCGCACCCGTCCGACAGCGACGTCCGGCCGCTGGAAAGCGATTCGGTTTAACGCGGTCGCCATCGCGTTGATTCGACACACCGGTGAGTTAGCCGCGACCCGGAGGCTTTGCGCAGGGGAGCGCTGGGCGTGGATCGCGGCAGAGCGCTCCCCTGCGCAAAGCCTCCGGGTCGCGGCTAACAGGGCGTTCCAATGACGGCGATCAAAACCGAATTCGCACGCCGTTGATCCAGCCGTGCAGATCCCCTTCGCCGATGCTGTAGAACTCATAGCCGGTGAAGACTTCGAAGCGGTCCCACACCAGTCCGATCGTGGTCTGGTTGTGGAACAGGCCCGCCTCGCCGAGCGTGCCGAGATCGAACGTGGTCGAGACCACCCACGGGCGGCGGGGATAATAGTCGATGCCGTAGGTGAAGTTGAACCCGGTGTCCGAGCCGACGGCGTCGTTCAGCCAGTTCATGCCGATGCCGCTGCGGAAGTGAATGTCCTCGGACTCGGCGAAGCGGTAGACGATGTTGAAATCGCCGAGCCAGAGCTGGTCGTCGCCGGCGGGTAAATCTTCCTGCCACCGCCCGAACGTGGTGTCGATGCCGAGCCGCCACGGCGTTTCGATCAACGCCTGCCCCTCGAAGGCCGACAGATCGCCGAAATCGGTCAGCCCCTGCCACTGAATCCGGCCGAACAGCGGGGGATTGGGATCGTCCCGCGATTCGTGCTGGCGGGCAAAGGGGGCGTCGTCGTAGGGCCGGGGCACGATGGCATGGTGATCGGAAAGATCGTCTTCGAGAAACACATGCGGCCCCCAGAAGGGGGACGTCAAGGCCAGCCCGAAGGCCCGCCCCAATACGATCGAGAACCGGGTCTCTTCCTCGCAGTCGTCATCACGACGTCGGCGTTTTCGCGGCTTCTCTTCGGGATCCTCCTCGCCGGATTCGCGGACCGAACGGCGGGCGTCACTGAGTTCTCCGGCGTCACTGGGAAACGCTGGCCCGACGAGCAAACTCCAGAGTGCAATCCCGACCACGAGGGCGCGACGTCTTTGGGAACCCATGGTTCAATCCCGCGAGACAAATGCACCCCCTGGAGAAACGGGGGAGTTATGCGGTTTCCCGGTTTCCGTCAACGAGAACTGTCGGGCGTGCCGGCTTAGCCGATATTACTGAACTCTTGAATACTGTTTGGGCGATCAGTATCATGGGCGCAGCCACGCCGGAGAGACACGCGATGCAACTCCGCTATCTGTTCGTCGACATGAACTCGTATTTCGCCTCGGTCGAACAGCAACTGCGACCGGAACTGCGGGGCCGGCCGGTGGGGGTGGTGCCGATGCTCGCCGACACCACCTGCTGCCTGGCCGCCAGCTACGAGGCCAAGCGGTTCGGCGTGAAGACCGGCACCGGCGTCGGGGACGCCAGGCGGCTGTGCCCCGGCCTCGTGCTGGTCCCGGCCCGACCGGAAAAGTACATCGAGCTGCACCACCGGATCATCACCGCCGTGGAAAGCTGCCTGCCGGTGACGGCGGTGCTGTCGGTCGACGAGATGGTCTGCCGGCTGCGCGGCCCCGACCAGGAGGAAGACACGGCGGTGGCGTTAGGAATGCAGATCAAGCAGGCGATTCGCGAACAGGTGGGCGAGTCGCTGCGGTGTTCCGTCGGGATCGCCCCCAATCGCATGTTGGCAAAGTTGGCCGGAGACGTGCAGAAGCCGGACGGGTTGACGGTCATCCATCCCGCCGACTTGCCCGACCGGCTTTACAGTCTGAAACTGCGGGACTTTCCGGGCATCGGCCCGCGGATGGAACGGCGGTTCCACGCGGCCGGACTGCGGACGGTCGAACAACTCTGCGACCTCACGGCGGCGGGCATGAACCGGCTGTGGGGCAGCACCGTGGTGGGGACCGCGTGGTATCGGCTGCTGCGCGGCGAGGATGTCCCCGCGCCGCCGACGCATCGCCGCACGCTGGGCCACTCACACGTCCTGCCGCCGGATTGCCGTCACGAAGCCGGCGCGCGGGCCGTGCTGATGCGGCTGGTCCACAAGGCGGCGGGCCGACTGCGGCAGACCGGTTATTGGGCGCGCCGCGTGGACGTCAGCGTCACCTACCTCGGCGGCGACCATTGGTCGACGAGCGCCAAGGTGCCGCTGTGTCAGGACACGTTGACCCTGCTGCAAACCGCCGGCGGGCTGTGGGCCCGGCGACCGCCCGGCTGGCCGCTCAAAGTCAGCGTGACGTTCGGCGACGTCGTCGCCTGGCTCAACGCCGCCCCCTCGCTGCTGGAAGACGACCGCCAGCGACTGGCGCTCTCCGCCGCGATGGATCAACTCAACACCCGCTTCGGCATTCACACTGTCTACTTCGGAGCAATGCACGGCCAACAGACCGACCGCGGCGCCCACATCGCGTTCCACACCGTGCCGGACTTGCGGCTGATTGATCCGTGAACCAACCGGTGCCACTGCTTCAGAGTCTTCGGAGAAGCAGTGTTCTTGCCGACGTGGACAACTCACGGCACTGCTTCTCCGAAGACTCCGAAGCAGTGGCACACTTCTGCTGTTTCGGGTGCCATGCTTGCAGCTTTGGGCAAGCATGTGCCTTTCCGAGCAAGACATGCTTGCCCAAAGCTGCAAGCATGGCACCCAAGACACTCGTCAACGGCGCGACATCGTCTGCCGCCACAGGGCCGACAGCGCACCAAACAGCACGCCCAGCACCAGGCCGCCGGTGTGGGCCCAGTTGGCGATGTTGCCGACGAACGGCGTGAAGCACAATACAAACCAGACCAGCATCCACACGGCATTTTGGTCTGAAATCCCCAACCCATCGGAGGGGTCCAACTTTCCTTTCACCCACACATAGCCGAACAGGCCGAACACTACCCCGGACAACCCCAGAAACCGCGGGCCGTCCATCTCGAACTGCAACACGTTCGACCCGACGGCGATCGCGATCACCATCAGCAGGAACCGCAGCGACCCGCGGCGGTTCTCGATCATCAGGCCCAGATCCCACCACCACAGCAGGTTGCACAGGATGTGAAGCACGCCGCCGTGCATCAGCACCGGGGTGAACAGCCGCCAGACCTCGCCGTTGCGGATGGCTGTCCAGGTGCCGTCGTCGGAAATGAACAGCCGCAGCATGATGCCGCGCTGATCCTTGAGGAACTCCGTTTCGACGAACAGGTACACGCAGGCGACGAGAATCGCCACGGTGATCGGCGCCTGCATGCCTGCCGGGCGGCTCCAGCGCTGCGACATCACCACCGTGTTGCGGCGGGCGGCCTTTCGCTTGGCGGCTTCTTCGCGCAGAACGGCCGCGGCCTGTTTGTCGGCGTCGCGGAACCGGGCGTCGTCGGGCGTCGCCAGAAACTCGGCCAGATGCTGCCGGGCCGCGGGCACGCGGTCGTCGTCGTAGACCCAGACGGCGACGCCGTCGGCTTCGTCGTCCAGCCGGCACTTCGTCCCCTGCGCGATCAGGAAGCCCTGAAACCGCGCGGCCTGATCGGAGTCGGGGATCGTGCCGATGTGACGCATTGTTCAACACAACTTGAGGATCGAGCCGGAGCGACTTCAGAAGTTCCAAATCTCAACAGTCAAATTCCAAGCAAGTTCCAAATTCCAATTCCGAAACGACTCGCGGATGAGCGCGTTTTGGAGCTTGCTGCTTATTGGAGCTTGTTTGGAATTTGGCCTTTGAGATTTGGAGCTTTTCCCGTTCATGTCTGCAATTCCGCGAGGTCTTTGTCACTCAGAACATGATCCTTCCCGACGGTGCGGCTGTCGGAGGAACCGAACGGCCAGACCTTCGCCGAGCGGACTTTCTCCGCCAGATCGCGATGCACCTTGCCGGCGAGGTCTTCCACCGTGCCTCCCTCGGGCAGTGTGAACGGCGACGCATACTCCGCCGGCTTGCCCGGCGTCTTCGTGTAGACCCGGATGATCTGGAGCGCCGCGATGATCTCCCCCCGCAGCGCCTCGCGCGACGCGGCGTCATCGAGTTCGACCGGTGCCACGGGATACGGAATCGGCTGCGATTCCCGCAGAAAATCGACCCGCGTGGACCAATCCGCATCGGCCGCGTGCGTCACGACCAGCCGCGTGGTGACGTGGACGTTCGAGAAGTCTTCCTCGTCGAAGCCGGTATGATCCGACAGCAGCGTGTGCCGCTGCGCCAGTTGCGCCGTGACCGCGACAGTCGCTTCGGGGGCGTCGTCCGACCGGCCGTCGAAGACCAGCAGCACGAGGTCGGCCGTGCGGACCAGGTTCAGCAGATACGTCTCAAAGTGGCTGTCGGTGATCGGCGGCGTGTCGATCAGTTGGACGGCGATGTCCTCCCACGCCATCATCCCCGGCAGCGGCTCGCGCGTGGTGAACGGATAGTCGGCGATCTCCGGCTCGGCCTTGGTCAGTTCCTTGAGCACGCGGCTCTTGCCGGAGTTGGGGCCGCCGATGATGAGGATCTGCCCCGCGCCCTGCCGCGGAAACCGGTAGTGCTTGCCGACCGATTTCGGAGCGGACTTCTCGGCCTGCTGCTCGGCGCGGGTGTCCTTGAGCCTGGACTTGATGTCGGCCTGCAGCTTCTCGGTCCCCTTGTGCTTGGGGATGATTTGCAGCATCAGTTCGAGACAGTCGAGCCGTTCCTGAGCCGTTTGCGCGCGACGAAACGCCTCCTCGGCTTTCTGATACTGCGGCGTCAGGTTGGCAGGCATGGGCGCCGTTTCTCGAAGCGCGAAACCGCAAGCGTGCGCTGGGAATCGAATTGCATGGACGATCCATTGTCGTCGTGGGATCGCGCGCGGCCCCGTTACTTTCCGAAGCCCATCCGGTGCACGAAGATGTCGAGATACAACACCAGCACCATCAGGCTCAGCAGGAACGCCATGCCCACGTACGTGGCGCCGATCATCACTTTCTCGCTGGGACGGCGGCGGGTCAGCGCTTCCCACGTCAGGAACACCATGTGGCCGCCGTCGAGGACGGGAATCGGCAGGAAATTCAACACCGCGAGATTGAGGCTCAGGAAGCCGAGGAACAACAGCAGCGGCACGACCCCCACCTTGGCCGACTCGTAAGCCGCCTGGGCGATGCCGAACGGTCCGTGCAGTTCCTTGTACGACAGCCGCCGCGTCACCACCAGGCTGCGGAGCGTCAGGTAGATGTTGCGGATGGTGTTGTGGGAATGCGTCCACGCCATCGCGAACGCCTGACTGACGTTCTCGGCCTTCTCGGCATGCACCTGAACCTGCAGGTTCAGAAACAGCGTCGGCAGCGGCCAGGAGGTGTCGTCGACCGGCGTCAACGTCACCATCCGCGGCGATTTCTGGTCGTGTTCCAGAATGGTCAATTGCACGTGGCGATTGGGCATCTGCTGCATCGCCCAGAACGCGAAGCCCCAGTTGTTCGCCTTCTTGGGATTGTCCTTGTCGAACAGACTGATCGCCAGCGTGCGGTCCTTGAGGCCGTCATCCGGCGCATCCGTCGGGAGCACCAGTTCGATCTTCTGAATCTGAATCGGCTTGACCGGCTGCAGACCCGCTTCGGCCGCCGGACTGCCGGGTTCGACCTGGATGATGTGCGGCACGACGTGGAAGGCGACGCCGATCGCGGGAATCGAGAGCGGTTCGCCTTCCATCTCCGGCTGTTCGAGCCAGCCCGGCCGATCTTCCGCCGTCAGTTTGACGGTGCGGACCTGATCGTCGCCGGTGGGGTTGGCGCGTTTGAAGGCCAGTTCCACCTCCTGACCGTGGAGCTTGGCGAACTCGTCGGGCAGGCGCATGGCATCGATGTCGTTGCCGATGCTGCGGCCGTTGATCGTGACCAGTTTGTCGCCCACCTGAAGCCCCGCCTGTGCGGCGGGCGAACCGACCTGGACCGCCGTAATCGGGCCGGTGTCCAGGCGCAGTCCCAGCGTGCGGAAGTAGTTCGCACCGACGGTGATGTTGACGGGGTCGGCTTGCTCCTTGCGCCGCACCGTGAGCGTTGTCTCGGTGCCATTGCGCTCCGCCAGAAGGTTCTGAAACTGCGCATAAGATGTCACATCCTGATCGCCCACCTTCACGATCTCGTCGCCGGGCGCGAACGGAGGCGTGGCCTTGGCCGCCGTGGTGCCCGGAATCGCGGGGGGAATCTTCCCTTCCGGGTCGACCAGAATTGTGAGGCTCGGCGACGGTGAGATGCCGATCTGGGGCCGGGTGCTGGAGGTATCGGGTTCGACGACGGCCGTGAATTTCTCGCCGGTCCGCCGCTTGCCGCAGAGCTCGATCGGCCCGTTGGAGACTGCGATGCTCAGCGCCAGATCGCGAAAGTTCGTGACTTCGTGGCCGTTGAACCGGTCGATCTCATCGCCGCGCCGCACGCCGGCCACCCAGGCGGGCAAACCGGGCCGCACTTCCCCGATCACCGGCGGAATCGACTCGCTCCCCAGGCCGAACGCGGCCGCGTTGAACAGCACCGCGGTGAGGACGTTCATCGTCACGCCGGCCGAGATGATCGCCATCCGCTGCCAGACGTTCTTGGACACGTACGACCGCGGATCGGCGGCGATCTCCTCACTGGTCATCTGCGACGGATCGGCGTCGTCCTGGCCGAGCATTTTCACGTAACCGCCGAACGGAATCGCCGACAGCGCGTACTCGGTCTCGCCCCATTTCCAGCCGAGAAGAATGGGGCCGAAGCCAATGCTGAACCGCTCGACGTTCACGTTGCACCACTTGGCCACCGCGAAGTGACCGAGCTCGTGCAGAAAGATGACGAGGCCCAGGCCGAGCACGGCCCCGGCGATGCCGATCAGGCTCGCCATCCAGCCGGCCATCGCATCGTTGGTTACTGCGAGGATTTCCACCGTAATGTCTCCTGACGAGCCCAGCGGTCCAGCGTCAACAGGTCGGTCAGCGTGGGGCTCGAATCGTAGTGATGATGCTGCAAGACGTCGCGGCAGGCCGACGTGATCTCCGGGAACCGCAGTTCCCCCTTCAGAAAGCGGTCCACGGCGACTTCGTTCGCCGCGTTCAGGACCGCACCGCACGTGCCGCCGCGGCGGGCGACTTCAAACCCGAGCTGCAAGGCGGGAAACGCCTCGAAATCGGGGGGTTCAAACGTGAGCGCCGCGGCTTTGGTCCAGTCCATCGTCGGACAGACGCCCGGCCAGCGCTCGGGATACGTAAGAGCATACTGAATCGGCAGCCGCATGTCCGGCGGCGAAAGCTGGGCGACCGTCGAGCCGTCGACGAACTCCACCATCGAATGCACGACCGATTGCGGATGCACGACGACGTCGATCTGCCCGGCGTCCAGCCCGAACAGCCAGCGGGCTTCGATGATCTCGAGCGCCTTGTTCATCATCGTCGCGGAGTCGATGGTGATCTTCGGCCCCATTTTCCACGTCGGATGCGCCAAAGCCTGTTCAACCGTGACATCGCGCAGTTGCGCAGCCGTCCGACCGCGAAACGGCCCGCCGCTGGCCGTGAGCACGATCCGCTTCAAATCACTGCGTCGCCCCGCTTCCAGGCACTGAAAGACCGCGCTGTGTTCGCTGTCGACGGGAATGAGCTTGGCCCCCGTCCGGGCGGCCAGTTGCGGCACCAACGGCCCGGCGACGACGAGGGTTTCCTTGTTGGCGAGCGCCACCCGCTTGCCGGTTTCGAGGGCCGCAAACGCCCCCCGCAACCCGGCGGCCCCGACGATCGCACAAACGACGGTGTCAACGTCCGCATGTCCGGCGATCTGCTCGACGCCCGCCTCGCCGAACAGCCATTCAGTCTCCCGCGGCAACCCGGCGGATTTCGCGGCTGATGCGGTCGTCTCATCGGCGACCACCGCCCACCGGGGCCGATGTTGCCGAACCTGATCCGCCAGCGTTTCCCAGCGGCGATGGACGGACAGCCCGACGGCCTGCAAGCGGTCGGCATGGGCGGCCACGACGGCGAGACAACTCGTCCCGATCGAGCCTGACGAACCCAGCACAACCACGCGATTCATTGGCGGGCCATCAGTCACAAAGCCGCCCCCAGCCGAACGGGCCGGGGGCGGGAAACGTGCCACAATCCCTTATGCCGATAGATTCTAGGGCGTGCCGAACAATGCGGCAAGGCCGGTCCTTCCCCCCTCGCCCGCCGCTTCGGTGGGAGAGGGGCCGGGGGTGAGGGTGTCTTTGTCTTGGTTACCGCTTTACGAAATGCGAAGGCAGAAAGGCACCCTCACCCTCACCCTCTCCCAGCGAAGCGCCGGGCGAGGGGACTGGAATCGCGACGTACTCAATCCACCGCGGCGTGTTCCTGTAACTCTTCCAGCGTGACGAACTCCAGCGTCGAGATGTGCGTCGCCTCCAACACCACCGGGCACGCGACGCCGGCCTCCAGCGCTTCCTTCCAGCGCTCGACGCACACGCACCATTGGTCGCCCGGCTGGAGACCGGGGAAACCCCAGTCGGGATTGGGCGTGACGAGGTCGTTCCCCTGCTCGACCGAGTACCGCAGGAATTCGTCGGTCATCCGGGCACACACCAGATGGTTGCCGGAATCGCCGGCCCCGGTGTTGCAGCAGCCGTCGCGGTACCAGCCCGTCGCGGGATTGAGACTGCAAACTTCCAGTTCTCTGCCGAAGACATTTTTCGCGGCCATGAATGCGCTCCTTCGCCACAGACGATATCTTTCGGGCGCGAAACCGCAAGCCACCGGACTGGAACCGATAGCCGATAGAGTGTGCCTATTCCTGGCGTCCAAACCAGTTGGTCATGATCCCAAAGGGATCGCAGCCATTAGCCGGTGGTCGCAGGCTTTGCGAAGACCCCCGGAGAGCGATCATTGCGACCTCGACCCCAGCGGGGTCGCAGCCGGCATCAGTGCTGCGACCCCGCTGGGGTCGAGCGGTGTTCACGGTCTCGTCACTGCGCTCAACCGCCGGCTTAAAGGCTGGACTCCAACGGGGGTCAGTTCGCGGCCTGGGCTTTCTTGTTCTTGCGTTGGCCGCTGCCGCCGCCGCCCCAGAGCGGGGCCACGTTGTCCTTGTTCCAGACGTCCCAGCGGGCTTGCAGCTCGCGGACCTTGTCGGGCATCGTCGCGGCGAGATCGGTGGTTTCGCCGATGTCCTGCGACAGATCGTACAGCTTCGCCGCCGTCGCCCCTTGATTGTTTTTCCCGGTGAGCGTGTCGGCGTTCAGATCGTATTTGACGAGCTTGAAGCTTCCCTGACGGACCGCCATCTGCTCGCCGAACCGCCAGAACAGCGCGTCGTGCGGCGCGCCGGTCTTTGTGCCGGTGAGATACGGCAGCAAATCGACGCCATCCAGCTTGTCGGCGGTGACACCCGCGGCGGCGAGCGCGGTCGCGTGGGCATCCAGTTGAATCACGGGGGCCTCGAACACGCCCGGTTTCACGCGGCCCGGCCAACTGACGACGAACGGCACGCGGATGCCCCCTTCCAGCGTCGTCCGCTTGGACCCGCGCAGCGGGGCGTTGATCGAGCCGTTGACCGTCACGCCGGGCATCGTCGGGCCGCCGTTGTCGCTGATGAACACGACCAGCGTGCTCTGCGACTGGCCGGTGTTCTCGATCGACTGGATGACGCGACCGACGGCGTCGTCCATCGCCGACATCATCGCGGCATACGTCCGGCGGGTCTTGTCGGCGATCGAGGCGAATTTCTCCAGTCGGAACTCGCCGGCCTGCATCGGGGTGTGGACCGCATTGAACGTGACGGCCAGGAACCACGGCTGCCCCTGGTTTCGCTGGATGAACGCCGAGCTTTCCCGGCCGATGGCGTCGGTCAGATAGTCCGGCTCGCTGACGGGTTCGCGACCGCGTTGCAATCCGGCGTCCACGAAGTAGTCGTGAGCGCCGCCCAGGAAGCCGAAGAACTCCTGAAACCCGCGCTGCTGCGGGTGCAGCTCCGGCTCCGACCCCAGATGCCATTTGCCGACGAGGGCGGTTGCGTAGCCGGCGGCCTTGAGGCGATCGGCGAGCGTGGTCTCCGTCGTTGGCAATCCGGCGGTCCCTCCCGCGGGGTTGAACTCGTGGCCGAACCGCTGCTGATACCGCCCGGTCAGCAGCCCCGCCCGCGTCGGCGAGCAATACGGTCCGGTCACGTAACCGTTGGTGAACCGCACGCCGCCTTTCGCGAGCTTGTCGAGATTCGGCGTCGGGATGTCTTTGCAGCCGTGGAACCCGACGTCGGCGTAGCCCATGTCGTCGCCGACGATGATCAGCACGTTCGGCTTCCGCGCCCGGTCGATGGCATCGGCCTTGGCGACGAGCTTCGTCGCTTCATCCACCGGGATGTTCCGCACGAACAGATTCCGCCAGCGGATCTCGCCGCCGTGCGTCTGCAGCATGATCGGACCTTTCGCCGGCAACGGCTGCGCGCGGTCCCAATAATTTTCCATCACCGCACCGTCGACGACCAGCTTGTCGTTCAGCCAGACCCACGTCCGGCGGCCGGCCTGCTGGATGCGGAACGCGTTCCATTCGCCGAACGGCTTGTCGGCCAGCGCGAGCGGCAACTGGCCGGGAGCGCCCTTGGCGTTGTTGAACAGCCCGCCGGAACCCTTGTCGGCGTTGCGGTCCCACTTGCCCCCCTCTTTACTGAAGTCCCAGATCTGCACCTGCGGCGTGCCGCGGAGATAGATGCCGCTGTCCGCCTTGGCGACGGTCTTGTAGTCGATGAGGAATTCGATGTCGCCGAACTCCTCCTCGGTGGTGGCATACGGCCCGGTGCCGACGTTGACGAGTTCGCCGTTCTCGATGTTCCAGTGCTGCGCGAACTCCTCGCGTTGCTTCTGGAGATTGGCGTCGCGCTTCTCCCCCTCGAGTTTCACGACCGCGTGCGGGTTGAGGCCATACCACCCCGCGAGGTCGCGGCCGTTGAAGATCGCCCGAAATCCCGCCGGCGGCGCCGGCTCCGCGGCGACCAGTGCGAACGGTGACAAGCACAGCAGCAATCCGGCGAGCGAAGCAAGACGCGAGGTCATCGGTAGTCTCCGGGAAGCGTTGCGAGATGGCGTGGACGGCGATGGTTCGCGAAATCATCCAGGAAAAGACCGCGAAACCGCAAGCGTCTGTTGGAAAACTTTCGTGTCTCCGACGTCGAACGATCCGCGGCGCTCGCTTGCGGTTTCGCGGTCTTCTCTTCGGATCAGATGACATCCCAGTCGATGGGCTGGGTGCAGTCGATCCGGGGCAAACGTTCGTCCACCGCCTCCGGGTATTTCTGCGATGCCCCGGTGTTAAAGATCACGACCCGTTCGTCGGAGCGAATCGCGTTCTGTTCGCGCAGGACCGCGAGCGCTCCCAGGCAGATGGCAGTTTCCGGGCAGAGCGAAAGGCCCTCTTGCGACGCGGCGAACTGCATCCACTTCGGAATGTCGGCCTCCGGTGTCGCGAGCGCCGTGCCGCCGCTTTGTCGCACGGCGTCGAGGATCATGAAGTCGCCGACCGCCGCCGGCACGCGGATGCCGCTGGCGATGGTGGCCGCGTGCTCGAACTTCGTCGCAAACCGGTCGCCTTTGCGAAACGCCTCCGCAATCGGCGCGCAGCCGGTGCTTTGACAGGAGATCATCCGCGGTTTCTGCGGCGAGTCGAGCCAGCCGAGCGCCTCCAGTTCGGCGAACGCCTTCCACATCCCGATCAGGCCGGTCCCGCCGCCGGTCGGGTACAGGATGACGTCGGGGAGTCGCCAGTCGAACTGCTCGGCGAGTTCGAGGCCCATCGTCTTCTTCCCCTCGATGCGGTACGGTTCCTTGAGCGTGGAGACGTCAAACCAGCCTTTGTGTGCCTTCCCCTCGCCGACGATCCGCCCGCAATCGGTGATGAGGCCGTTCACCAGAAACGTGTGCGCGCCGGACAGAAAACACTCCTTTTGATTGATGCTCGGCGTGTCCTCGGGCATGAAGACGTACGCCTCCATCCCCGCCCGCGCGGCGTACGCGGCCATCGCCCCGCCGGCATTTCCTGCCGTCGGGCAGGCGACGCGACGCAGGCCGAATTCGTGCGCCTTCGTGATCGCCATCGCCATGCCGCGGGCTTTGAAACTCCCCGTCGGCAACCGGCTCTCATCCTTGACGAACAGTTGATCCATGCCGAAGTGCGCGGCCAGCCGCGGCGTTCGCAGGATCGGCGTCATCGTCTCGTCGAGCGACACGATCTTTGTTGGATCATTGACCGGCAGCAGTTCCCGATACCGCCACATCGTCGCCGGGCGGTCGGCGAGCATCAGCTTCGAGAAGTTCCGGCGGACGGCGTCCAGATCGTACCGCACCCACAACGGCCGCTGGCACGCGGTGCAGAGGTTATGCACCTGATCCGCCGCGTACCGCACGCCGCAGTTGGCGCATTCGAGGTGTGTGACGAAGCTCATGCGGACCTTCCGGGAGGGATGATGGGGAGCGATCGGCGATCGTATCCGCCGCGCCGCGATCGAGAAAGGATCGGCAGTCCAGATGAAGTCTTGTGTGCCACTGTTAGCCCTCCATCGCCCGACGGGGGGGCGAAATTCGAGAAGACCGCGAAACCGCAAGCGACATTCGGACCCACGCTTGCGGTTTCGCGGCCTGCTCGAACCTCCGGGCGACGAAATGGCGGCGGACTTCCGGCGTCGGCTACAATCGCCGCTCGCTCTTCCGCTCCCGTTACTTCCGAAAGGCGCGCGATGCAACCGGGCCGTGTGATCGTGTCGACGTTCGTCTGTCTGGGCCTCGTCTTCATCGACGCCGCCCGCGCTCAGGAGCCGACGCAGCTCGCCAGCTACATCCAGCTGCACTACGTCAAGTCGGAACACATGATTCCGATGCGCGACGGCGTGAAGCTGCACACGCACGTCTACCAGCCCCGCGACACCACGAAATCGTATCCGATGCTGATGAAACGCACGCCGTACAGCGTGACGCCGTACGGCGTCGACAAATACGCGGCGTCGCTCGGCCCCAGCGAGGGGAGCGTGAAGTCGGGGTACATCTTCGTCAATCAGGACGTCCGCGGGCGATATCTGTCCGAGGGGGAGTTCCTGCAGGTCACGCCGCATCGCACGACGAAGGCCGGGCACAAGGACGTCGATGAAAGCACCGACGCCTGGGACACCATCGACTGGCTGGTCAAAAACGTCCCCGGACACAACGGCCGCGTGGGGCTGTACGGCGTGTCGTATCCGGGGTTCTACGCCTCGGCGGGGATGATCGACGCCCATCCGGCGCTCAAAGCGGTGTCGCCGCAGGCGCCGGTGAGCGACTGGTACTTCGACGACTTTCTCCATAACGGGGCGTTCTTCCTGGCGCACGCCTACCGCTGGATCGGCCAGCACGCCCGGCCGCGGCCGATGCCCATCACCGAGCGGTTCGCCGCGCCGACGTATTCGACTTTTGACGGCTACCAACTGTTTCTCGACGCCGGCAACACCGACGTGGTCTACAAGCAGCATCTCAAGGAGAATAATCCCTTCTGGGCCGAGATGATGGCCCATCCCGACCGCGACGCCTACTGGCAGGCCCGCAACATCCTGCCGCACCTCAAGAACGTCGCCCCGGCGGTGATGGTCGTCACCGGCTGGTACGACGCGGAGGATTTGTACGGCTCGTTCAAGACGTATCACTCCATCGAAAAGCTCAACCCGCGGGTCAACAACGTGCTGGTCGTCGGCCCCTGGTCGCACGGCGGCTGGAGCTCGGGCGACGGCGACAAGCTCGGCCCGGCGTCGTTCGGGTCGAAGACCGCGGCGTTCTACCGCACGGACATCGAGCTGCCGTTCTTCGAGAAGTATCTCAAAGACGCCGCCGTCCCCACCCCGGCGGAGGCGACCGTCTTCGAGACCGGCGCGAATGCCTGGCGGACATTCGATGTCTGGCCGCCGAAGGGCGTGCAGCCGAGGACGTGGTATTTCGACGGACAGGGCCAGTTGAGTTCCGTGACGCCCGTGCCCGGCGACGTCCAGTTTGACGAATACGTCAGCGACCCGGCCAAGCCGGTGCCCTCGACGGAGAGCATCGCGCCGGGGATGCCCATCGAGTACATGGTGGACGATCAGCGGTTCGCGGCTCGCCGGCCGGACGTGCTGGTGTATCAGTTGCCGGCGCAGACGGAAGACCTGGTCCTCGCCGGTCCGGTGCAAGTCGATCTGTGGGTGACGACGACCGGCCAGGACGCGGACTTCCTGGTCAAGCTGATCGACGTCTTCCCGCCGTCTCCGGAGAAAGCCGCGCAGCCGGGGTATCAGATGATGATCCGCAGCGAGGTCTTCCGCGGCCGGTATCGCAACAGCTTCGAGAAGCCGGAGCCGTTCGTCCCCGGCGAACCCGCCCGGCTGCGGTTCGAGCTGCTCGACGTGCTGCACCGGTTCCAGAAGGGACACCGCGTGATGGTGCAGATTCAGAGCACGTGCTTCCCGCTGATCGACCGCAATCCGCAGACGTGGGTGCCCAACATCCACTTCGCCAAGCCGAAAGATTTCCAGAAGGCGACGCACCGGATTCTGCGATCCGGGTCGC
>JAWXBB010000353.1:0-5143 GCA_034439795.1 Planctomycetaceae bacterium
GGGGGGCGGAACGGGTCGGTGCGGCGGAAGGGAGGGGCTGGAGGGGGGCGGGGGAGGGGGTGTGCAATGGGCGGCCGGGGGTGGGCCGGACGGCGGTGGTGGGGGTAAAGCGCGGGGGGGTAGTGGAGCCGGTGTTGTGCGTGGAATTGGAGGGGGGCGCGAAACCGCAAGCGGACGCAGAAATCACTCGTGAACTCCTGGCGCTGGGGCAGCAGCATGCACACACGCGGGCGATTCGGACGGTGCTGTATCACGACGGCTTCCCCGTCGATATCCGCCACAATTCCAAGATTTTCCGGGAGAAGCTCGCCGTGTGGGCGGGGAAACAGTTGCGTTGACGAGAGCGATGATCGGAGACGAATCACATTTTCGGCGGCATTCATGTCCGGCCCCCTCGCCCCCGCTTCGGGGGAGAGGGTCGGGGTGAGGGGGGAGCGCTCCTTGCCGGGTGCGCATTCCGGCCATGTGACCCAGACGCTTGGAGCGTCCGGGTCACTCATCGGAGTGTGCAACCTCGCTGACGTTTCGCGGGCGTCTTGCTCACATTCATCGTCCTGCGAAGCGCTCCGCCCCCTCACCCTAACCCTCTCCCCCGAAGCGGGGGCGAGGGGACCGGAGGAAGAGGCCGCTCAGAATCGAAGTTCACACGCCGGCGCCAGAACCGAAAGCGATTTCCTCATGCGTGAAGACCGGTGGGTCGACGACGAGAACGACGACGCCTGGGACGACGACGATGACGGCACAGTCCCCTGTCCGTACTGTGGCGCGGAGATGCTCGAAGATTCGCCGCGGTGTCCGGCGTGCGGGCGGTATCAGTCCGCGGAGGACCGCCCGGCGGAGCGCAAGCCGTCGTGGATCGTGGTCGGGATTGTGATCAGCCTCGTCATCGCATTGGCCTGGGCGGCGGGATGGTGACTCTCAGGGGAAATGATTCGACGATGCGCGTGCTGGTGACGGGAGGCGGTGGGTTTCTGGGTTTGGCGTTGTGCCGGGCGCTCGTTGCGCGCGGCGACGAAGTCCGCAGCCTCGCGCGCGGCGATTACCCGGCGCTCGCGGCGCTGGACGTGGACGCCCGTCGTGGCGACGTCGCCGAGGCCGCAGCGGTGATGAAGGCCGCCGAGGGATGCGACGCCGTCTGCCACGTCGCGGCGAAGGCGGGCGTGTGGGGACCGCTGGCCGAATATCATCGGGCCAACGTCGTCGGCACGCAGAACGTCATCGCGGCCTGCCGGCAGCACCGCATTGCGAAGCTGGTCTATACGAGCTCCCCCAGCGTGGCGTATGCGGGGGGCGATGAATGCGGCATCGACGAGTCGGTGCCGTATCCGTCGCGGTATCTGACGCACTATCCGCGGACGAAGGCCGAAGCCGAGCGGCTGGTGCTGGCCGCGAACGACGGCTCCTTGGCGACGGTGTCGCTGCGGCCGCATCTCATCTGGGGGCCGGGGGACAACCACCTGTTGCCGCGGCTGTTGGCGAAGGCGAAAGCAGGCAAACTGCGACGGGTCGGTGGGGGAGCGAACATCGTCGACACCACGTACATCGACAACGCCGTGCAGGCGCACGTTGCGGCCCTCGACCGATTGACTCCACAGGCGGCGTGTGCGGGTCGGGCCTACTTCATCGCCAACGACCAGCCACAGCCGTTGTGGAGCCTGATCGACCGGATGCTCGCCTGCGGCGACGTGCCGCCGGTCACCCGCGGTGTCTCGGCGACCACGGCGTATCTCGCCGGGGGACTGCTCGAAGTGATCTACGGAGCATTGCGAATATCGTCGGAACCGCCGATGACGCGGTTTGTCGCCCGGCAGTTGGCGACGTCGCACTGGTACGATCTGACGGCGGCGAAACGCGATCTCGGTTACGCGCCGGCGGTCACGGTGGAAGAGGGGTTGGTGCGGCTGCGGGCGTGGTTGCAGAGCAAAGTTTGACCGGGGATTCACAGAACCACCGGGTGGCCGGGGCTGGACCGACCAACGGGAGGGAAGCCCCGGTGAGCGCGGGGAAGACCGGGGCTTCGCCGAAGCGGCTCCAGCCCCGGCCACCCTGCCGAGCCATCGGGTGGCCGGTTCGTTACGCCGAAGGCGTTCAATCACACAGCCCAGGGTCGCGAGTCTGCGAGCGCACCCTGGGGACACGGCGTCCGAGTCGAATCGACCCTGAAAGGGTCGCATCATCGGCGGCCTCAGACTGTGATGAAACCCTTGCAGGGTATGGGTTCATCATCATCGTCACCCAGGGTGCGCTCGCAGACTCGCGACCCTGGGCTTTGTGATACTACGCCTTCGGCGTAAAAACCCTGTAAGAAAGACCGGGGCGACACGCCCCGGCTCCGATTACTTGCCCGTGCCGGTCACGGGTCCGGTGGGGCCGAGTGTGGACGAGCCGACTCCCGTCACCGACTTGTTCGCGAACAGGTACGCCGGCAGTTGCAGGCCGTTGCAATAGCGGGTCATGCGGTCCCACAGGTCTTTGTCGAAGGCGGACTGGACCGATTCGCCGTCGCCGATGCGATTGATGATGTACCCGGTGGCGTTGGACGCCGTCAGCTTGTCCTGCCACAGCGTGTCCGCGCCCTTCTTGTACGTCAGTTGCAGATTCAGCGACAGTTCCTGGATCGACGTGTTCTCCTGCGTGCCGAGCTTTTGCACGGTGATGGGCTGACCCGGCTTCCCCTCGGCGGTGACTTGCAACTCCACGGGTGCGGAAGTTGTGATGGAGACCCCCGAGCGCTCGACCGCCTTGTGAATCAGCGCGATGACTTCGTTTTCCAACTGCGGCCGCGTCGGCGGCGCGGTCACGCGGATGCGGACGGCGACTTTCTCCCCCGGTTGCAGCAACAGTTCGGGCGACGGCTTCATGACTTCCAGTTTCTTGGCGACGGCCTCGTCCGGCAGCGTCGTGGCAACCAGTTGCAACGCCGGCACGCGCGGGGACTTGGGGATCGCGTACCAGAGCCGCGCGTCGGGCGTGTTCGACGCCGTGACGCCATTCCGGAGCGGATAATTCCACGCGACGGTCTTGGCGTCGAGATCGAGCAGCCGCAGGTCGTCTCCTTCCACATCCACCAGCAGATACCGGTCGTCGATCCAGGCGATTGCGCCATTGACCGGACTGGGGATCTCTTCGCCGATCTGGCCGTCCTTCAGGTCTACGGTGAAGACGTAGGTGCCCCCCTGATCGTTTAGCATGACGGCCAACCGGTCGGCCTTGGGATGAAAGGCCAGGCTGCGGATGCTTCCCTGGAAGGGAATGAAGCCCACGGCCGTGCCGGTGGCGCTCTCGCGCAGATCGACGCCGGTGTCGGTTGCAATCACGATGTACTGCCCCCCCGGCGACACGAGAAACGACTGCGCCTTGCTCACGGCGTACAGCGCTCGGCAGCCTGGCAATTCCCACACCACGAACAGGTCGTCGTCGTTCAGCGTGGCGACGTGATCGGCATCGAGCATCGCCGCCGCGGCGAGCGCCCAATGCTTTTCGTCCGGCAGCGATTGATACGGCCGGAAGGCGACGACCGGCTGCCCGTCGGCGACGTCGAACACGTCCAGCCGCCCCTGGGCATCGTGCGGCTGCACGAGAATCCGGCGGCCATCCGGGCTGCAACTCACGAGGTCGGCGGAGAACGGCAAGTCGATCTTCGACAGAAACTGCTTCGCGGCCAGATCGTACACATCGACCCAGTTGGTCTTGGCCTTGATCGGCTTGGGACGCGACCGGGACTGCAACCGGCCCTGCGAATCCACGCGGAACGTCACGTCGGGAGACCGGGAGGCGTTGGCATCTTCGCCGTCCGACATCTTGAAGAACGCGCGCGGCTGGTCCTGCAACGCAATGTACAGCTGCCGCAACGTCCCCTTGCCGGTTTTGAGCGCCAGCGGTTCGCCGCTCACCGGGGGGAATGTCGGCGGTCCGGTCGGCGCCGCCCTCCAGTCGGTCGCAGCGACGGACGTCGTCGGGATGTTCAGCTCCGCCTTCGTCAACGGCGGCAGCTTCACGTCCACCGCCAGCCCCCCGGCACCGGCCGCCTCCGCGGAACGGCGCCGGTCGGTCTCGCTGATGACCAGCGGCTTCAACTCCAGTTCCTGCCGCGTCCCCGACAGATCGACGACCGTGCTGGTCCCGATGGCCTTGCGCGACGACGCGAAGCTCGGCTCGGGTTTTTCCAGTTCGTAAAGCACATCCCCCGTTTTGACATCGACGATGGCCACGCCATGCACCAGCAGCTTCCGGCCGTCGGCAAACCATTGCAGGCCGTTGGTTTCCCGGACGTTTTTGACGCGCTGGCCGATCGCCGGCGCGATCAGATGCTGGGCGACCTGTTGCCCGTTCACCATGTCCCACAGGACGATCTGCGTCATTCCGTCGGCGGAGCTGTTTTCATAGGCGGCGGCGAGCAGGCCGCCGTCGGGGGAGAAGGCGAGCGGATGCAGGTCGCCGGTGCGGTTATTGATCCTTTTGGCGGTGATCTTCCCGGCGAGAAAGCCCGTGTCCACTTCGTGAATCTGGATGTCGTGCTTCAGGAATTCGATTTCCAGCGCGAGGTATTTGCCTCCCGGACTGTACGCCGACTTGGCGGGGTAGCGGAATTGGTCCCCCAGCGGCGTTGCGTGGAGCGGCTGACCCTCGGGCAACGACCAGGCCTTGAACATGTGATCGACGCTCGATTGAGCCACCACGATGCTCTTCGTCGGGAGGTCGAGCCGGCCGATGTTGAACTTCCCGTCGCCCAACGCCGCGGGCAATTCCCCCAGCAGCTTCTTCGCAGCGAAGTCGTACACGCTGATGCTGCGGGAGTCGTACCAGGCGAGGTACTGCCCATCGGGGGACAACGCGACCGGATTGGAGGACGACAGCCGCTGGCCCTTGAACGTGTTCACCTTCTTGCCGGTGGCCATGTTCCAGACGTCGCGCGCGGCTTTGGCGTCGTCATTGGTGCCGAAGACGACGAGCGGGCTGTACGTGGCGGGATAACTCACAACGTCGTCGGAGAGATAACCGCCGGTGAGCGGCAGCTTCCAATCGGTGGCCCAGTCGGTGGGGAGCGGCTCGGCGGGGGGATCGACCGTCGCCGTCCATTTGGCGTCGACCTCCAGTTGATAGATCGCCTGGGAGGTCAGGCCGGCCGTCGTCGCGGGGAGGA
>JAWXBB010000354.1:0-3426 GCA_034439795.1 Planctomycetaceae bacterium
ATCCATAACTCGACCGGAGTAACCATCGGCGGCGCCACTCCCGCCGAAGCGAACCTTATCGCATTCAACGTCGTCAATGGCGTCCTCGTGAATGCGGCTGGCGGCGCCAGGATTAACGGCAACAGCATCCACTCGAACGGGGTCCTCGGGATAGACCTGGGCACGGCGGCTGCGTCTGCGATCGACCCCGGCGACGGCGTCACTCCCAACGATGTAGGCGACGCGGATACTGGTCCGAGCGGGCTCCAAAACTTCCCCGTGCTGAACGCGTCCCCCGTGGCCGGACTCATCCCCGTGGGAATGTCGCTTAACAGCACGTCGAGCACATCGTTCCAAGTGGAAGTGTTCTCGTCCGCGGCCTGCACGCTTCCCAGCAACTTCGGCGGCCAGGGCAAGACCCTGCTCGGTTCCGCTACGGTATCCACGGACAGCACGGGCAACGTGACCTTCACTGTACCCGTTGGCATCCCAGCACTGGTTGGCGACCGGCTGACGGCAACGGCAACGAGAGTTTCCACCGGCGCGACTTCAGAATTCTCAGCCTGCGCGACGGTCATCTCTGCCCCAGCCGGCGCGCAGACCTACACCGTCGAGAACACCAACGACGCGGGACCCGGATCACTGCGGCAGTCGATCCTGGACGCAAACGCGCACGTCGGCGCGGACACGATCGCCTTCAACATCTCTGGCGGGGGCGTCCATACGATCACTCCCGCCTCCGCCCTTCCCGCCATTAGCGACGCCGTGAGGATCGACGGCTCCACGCAGCCACTCGCAAGTTGCGGTCCAACGCGCACACTGCTCATCGTCGTCGACATCGGCAACGTCCCCGCTGGGGCGACGGGCACTTTCGACGTGTACTCCGACAACAGCACTGTGCGCGGCCTGGTACTCATCAACAACGAGCTCGGCACCGGCGTCGTGCTCCGGGGCAACAACAACACCGCCACGTGCAACAACATCGGCGTAGGCGCCGACGGCCTCGCAGTCCGTGTGGACCTCAACGGCCTTCCACGGGGCGGGAACAGCAACGGAGTCGTGATGTACGGCAACGGCAACACCGTGGGCGGCCCGAATGCGAGCGACCGAAACGTTATCGGCGCTAGCATCAACCATGGCGTAGCCGTAGTCGGCGCCTCGGGGAACGCGATCAGAGGGAACTATATCGGCCTCGGTGCGGATGGGACGACCCAGGTTCCGAACAGAAACGGCGTGTATCTGTACCCGAACTCATCTGCCAATGTCGTCGGCGGAGTGACCACCCCGGGCGCTTGCGACCAGGATTGCAACCTCGTCACGGGTAACGCGACCTACGGTATTTGGATCGATCGCTCCAGCGGGAACACGGTGAGCGGCAACTACGTTGGATTGGACTCCGCCGGCAACATTCCATTCCCTGCACCGCCACCAGGATTCGCCGGTGACGACGGTCGCACGGATGCGGCAATCGCCATCACCAAGGGCAGCAACAACATCATCGGCGGGACCACGGCGGACCGCCGGAATGTGGTGGGAGGTGTCGATAATGGCATCGGGATCCTCGGATCGGCCGAGGCGCCGTTCAGCGATTGCGGAAGCCCCGGCAACCCCAATACTTCCGACGAAGACGGCGACGGATTCGTGAACGATGGCTGCGCGAGCGTCGGCGTCGCCTCCGAGACTGGCGCGCAATGCACGAACAGCCTCGACGATGATGGCGATGGGTTCGTGAACGATGGCTGCCCACCGGTTGGACCCGGCGCATCCGGTAATCAGGTCATCGGCAATTTCGTGGGTGTGAGCCCGGACGGTATGTTTCCGCGACTCCTCGTCGGCAGCACCTACCCGGCTCTCACACTGTCCGTGGGCGCTACCGATAACGTGATTGGCGGGCCGTCCTTAGCTGCGACGTGCGCTGGCGCCTGCAACCTCATCGGCGGCAGTTACACCGGAATCGTTATCCAGGACGCGTTCACCGACGGAAACCGCGTCCAGGGGAACTGGTTCGGGTTGACGGTCGATGGCGCCGGAGCTATCGGGAATACTAACGGCATCGTCGTCACCGCAACCGGGATTGGAGGGGACAGGCCTGGGCCCGCGAACACCCTCATCGGCGGCCCGAATCCCGGTGAAGGGAACAGGATCAGCAACGGTACGAGTAATGTCGTCTACCTGAGTAATACCGCGAACGCTACCCTCGAGCGCAACCTGATCTCCGGGCATAGCTACGGGCTCGTGATTCACGGTCCCTTTAACGTGAGGACTCTTGTGGGCGATACGCTTCCGGGCCGCGGAAACGTCATCAGCGGCAATGGAACCGGTGTCAATGTCAACGGGGGAGCGACGAACACCACCATCCAGGGGAACAAGATCGGGACCAATGGCGCGGGCACGTCGGCTGTTGCGAACGGCAGCGACGGCATCAGGCTTTCGGAGCCCACCGCGAACACGCAAATCGGCGGTTTTGGGTCGGCTGCGCGGAACGTCATCTCCGGCAACAGTGGGAGCGGCGTGGTGGTCAACGGCGCAACGAACACGGGCGTCTCCATCCAGGGCAATTACATCGGCCTCGGAGCTGATGGCACAACCATCATCGCGAACACGGCGACTGGCGTATCCATATTCGATTCTCCCAACGCGGTCATCGGTGGTCCCGCATCCGGTTGGGGCAACGTCATTTCCGGGAACGGAGCCAGGGGAATCGACGTCAGCGGCGCAACGGGGACGTCAATTCAGTTCAACTTAATCGCGACGGATGCCACTGGTCTCCTGACGCGAGCCAATCTTGGCGATGGGATCGCCCTCGGGGCTGGCGCGGCCAGCGGCAGCATCCTCGACAACGTCATCGCTGGGAACGGCGGCCACGGGATCGCGTTCGTGAACGCGGGCGGAGAGCATCTCGTACGGAGCAACCGCATCGGCGTGGGAGCCCGGATGCCTCAGTCGGCCGCCTCGTCGAAACTCCGACGCAGATCAAAGCCACGCTGGACCTCTTTGTTATTCGCGGTGGGTTCATCGACCCCAGCTCGGGGCTGAGCACTGGTTACGACTTCCTCAGCGATGGCGCGGACGCGATTCGGCTGGCCCTCGTCGGCCAGCCCTGGGCGCAGGGACAAACTATCACGTCCTTGATCAGCGAGAACTGGACAGCGGCGAGCCTGGATGCCTTGCTTTTCCCGGCGGTGCCGCCGGACGTCATCTCTCTGAACTCGCATTTCAACCACTACCAGGCGCTGCCGGCCGACCAGAACGCCGTCACCCAAACGGCGGCTGCCCGACTCGCGAACACACCGCCAGATCCGAATCTGCTGTTCAACAGCGACCGGCTCATTGGCGCCAATGATCTGAAATTAAAGGCCCGGATCATCTTCTCGATGGGCTGCCACGCTGGCCTGAGCATCATCCAGGCGCTGTTCGATGCCGCCGGGGACGACCCCGGTCGCGACC
>JAWXBB010000355.1:0-6319 GCA_034439795.1 Planctomycetaceae bacterium
ATCGCCCACGAACTGGCCCACCGGGCGGTTCTCGGAAATCGTGAACGTGGTCGGGGCGAGGAAGGTCGGCGCTTCGTTGAGGTTGGTGATGTTAACGGTCACCGTGGCCGAACTGGACGACGTGGGCGCGCCGTTGTCGGTCACCTGCACGGTCAGATTGTATTGGTTGATCCCCTCAAAGTTCAGCGTGGGACTGGCGACGGTGATCTGTCCGGTGCTGGCATTGATGGCGAACACGTTGCCGGTGTTGCCCGCGGTGATGGCGTAGGTCAGCGTTTGGCCGACATCGGGATCGCTGGCGACGACGGTCCCCACGACATGACCGATCGGGCGGTTCTCGGCGACGGCGAAGGTCTGGTTGTTGATCACGGGCGGTGACGGTGCGGCGAAGCGCTGGGCATAGACACCGTCGCTGCTGCCGTCCTGATCTCTGCTCGACCAGGCGACGACGAAGTCGCCGGCCGCATCCATTGCCACTGACGAAAATTTCTGGATGTTCGTGGTGAACGTGTTGACTTGGAACTCGCTTCCCTGAGCCACCCCGACCGAGTTGTACTGCTGCGCATAAACGCCGTAGCTGCTACCGTCCTGGAGGTAGCTCGACCAGGTGACGACGAAGTCGCCGTCCGCATCCATCGCCACCGTCGAATAGCGCTGAGGGTTCGTGGTGTAGGTGTTGACCCGGAACTCGCTCCCCTGGCCCACGCCGGCCGCGTTGTACCGCTGCGCGTAGATGCCGTAGTCGCTGCCGTCCTGAACGCCGCTCGACCAGGTGACGACGAAGTCCCCGTCGGAGTCCATCGCCACCGTCGAATATTTCTGGCCGCTCGTGGTGTAGGTGTTGACCCGGAACTCGCTCCCCTGGACCACCCCGGCTGCATTGTACCGCTGCGCGAAGATGCCGTAGTTAGCGTCGCCGGTCTGGTATTTGCTTGACCAAGTGACGACGAAGTCGCCGTCGGCGTCCATCGCCACCGTCGAAAGTCGCTGGTCGTTTGCGGTAAACGTGTTGACCCGGAACTCGCTCCCCTGGGCGACCCCGGCCGCGTTGTACCGCTGCGCGAAGACGTCATTGCTATTGCCGCCGGTCTGATTCAAGCTCGACCAGGTGACGACGAAGTCGCCGTCGGCGTCCATTGCCACCGTCGAATGGATCTGGTCGTTGGTGGTGTAGGTGTTGACCTGGAATTCGCTCCCCTGGGCCACTCCGGCTGCGTTGTACCGCTGCGCGTACACGCCCCAGCCGCCGCCGTCCTGGCCCAAACTCAACCAGGTGACGACGAAGTCCCCGTCGGCGTCCATCGCCACGGTGGAATTGAACTGACTGCCCGTGGTGTAGGTGTTGACCTGGAACTCGATCCCCTGGGCCACCCCGGCCGCGTTGTACCGCCGCGCGTAGATGCCGTCGAAGTCGCCAGCCGGGCCGTTACCGGACCAGGTGACGACATAGTCGCCGTCCGCGTCCATCGCCACCGACTGCGGTGCTTCGCCAAACGTCTGCTGCGCACCGGTGGTGTGCGTGTTGACGCGGAACTCGCTGCCGACGAGCGTCGCCGTCAGCAGCACGCGCGGTTCCAGCATTTGCAGGCGGGCTGCGATCGGCGGCCTCGACCGCCGCCGCGGTTGGCGAAGTCTTGTGGCACGAGATCCCAGACGCGACGACCAGCGCGACAGCCAATTCGGGACGAGCATGCTGGGCCCAATCAGGAAGGATCTCAAGCGCGCAGAGCGGTGCGAAGGCACTAGGGATGCGAAACATTCCCGTCAGCATTTAACGAGAATTGCCCGGCGAATACAATGCTTCGTTCGGACTGACCGGACGTGTCGTCCGCCCGCCAATGGCAGCGAATCGGTCAACAGTCTGCTACGCTGCCCACATGGGCCAACCCGCCGCTGATGCCGGGTACCCCCGGTCGGAAGGTTGGTGATCGTTTAGAACGCCCGCACGGCTGACTCAGCCGTGGCACACCGAGGCGGGGGACGCTACCGTACGTTGGTGTGCCACGGCCGTATCGGCCGTGTCTTCGGACGCCTCGCAGCGCTCACGAACCTCGGTGTTGCTTGGAGGAATGCCATGACCTCGCCCCGCGATGAATTCCTCACCGACTACATCCAACTCACGCGCCGTCATCTGCTCGGCCTGGGTGCCGTGGGCGCGGCGGCGTGGGCGATGTCGCCGCTTTCCGCTGCGGAACCGCAGCGCGATGCCGTCTTGCAGGACGCCGTCGACAAACTCGAAACCTGGTTGACGCCCGCTGACAAGTTCCGCGATGTGTCGCGTGGGAAGCCGATCCCGCATACGTTGCCGGAGGAGAAGCGGCAAGAGGTCGGGTTGACGCGCGAGACGTGGAAGCTGGAGGTCCTCAGCGACCCAGAGAATCCGGCGCGATTGCGGAAGCCGCTCAGCGTGGCGGACGGCACGGCACTCGACTTCGCGGGGTTGATGACGCTCGCCGAGAAGCACGCTGTGCGGTTTGCGAAGGTGATGACGTGCCTCAACATCGGCTGTCCGTTGGGGACCGGCGTCTGGGAGGGAGTGCCGCTGCGCGAAGTGCTGTGGTTGACGCAGCCGCGGGAGAATCTGCGGCGGGTGTTCTATCACGGCTTCCACAACGACGACCCCGCGCAGATGTTCCGCAGCTCGCTCCCCGTCGGCCGCGTGCTGGAAGACCCGTTCGATCTGCCGCCGGTGATTCTGTGCTACAAGCTGAACGGCGAATGGCTGTCGCCGCAGCGGGGCGGGCCGGTGCGGATCGTGGTCCCCGAGGCGTACGGGTTCAAGTCGGTGAAGTGGCTGACGACGGTGGTGCTGTCGAACCTGTTCCATGCGAACGACACTTACGCCAACGGCAACAACGATGTCGACAGCCCGCTGAAGACGTTCGCCGCGACGCTGAACGCGCCGACGGAGGTCCAACCGGACACGCCGTTCGCCGTCACCGGGTACGCGCAGGTCGGCATTTCGGGGCTGTCGAAGGTGCAGGTCTGGTTGCAGGACGATGCGAAGGCGGCCGACGCCGAGGACCGTTACTTCACCGACGCCCCGTGGGTCGATGCGGCGATCCTGTCGCCCCCCGCAAAGTGGGGCGGCAACCTGCCCGACGACCGCTTGCCCGCACCGCTGCACAATTTTGATGCGGCCGGTCAACCGAAGTCGTGGCCATTGCGGCTGACGAAAGCCCACTGGGCGGTGCTGCTGCCGGGCGTCCCCGCTGGGAAGTACACACTCCGTTGTCGCACCATCGACGAACACGGCCACGCCCAACCGAAGCCGCGCCCCTTCCAAAAATCGGGCCACGCAGCGATCGAGCAGGTGGCGATCCGCGTGGGGTGAGCGGCAGCGGTATGCCGAGAAGGCGAAAGCAATCCTCACGCAAAGGCGCAAAGCTCGCCAAGGAAAGGCAAGGAAGAGATCTAGCCGCAAAGAGGCGCAGAAGGCGCAAAAAAAGGATTTGGTAGGTTTCTTTTTTGCGCCTTCTGCGCCTTTTTGCGGCCAACATTCTTCTTCACCTTTGCGAGCTTTGCGCCTTTGCGTGAGACACTTCTTCTCTTTCGCAACTCAAAGTCTCAGTGGACGTGTTGCACGGCTGTCAGAAGCACGCCAACCTTGACGCCCGCGGCGATTTGCGGACGATGGCGGGGCTGGATTCTCCAGAAGGACGGGGCATGTCTCGCAGCGACGAATTGTACGCGGAACTGGTGACGCTGTTGCAGGGGGCGGAACTCCTGGGGTCGTGCGTCTCGGTGCTCAGTTGGGACGAGCAGACGTACCTGCCGACGGGCGGGGCCGAGCATCGGGCCAATCAACTGGGATTGCTGTCCGGCTTGGCGCATGACCGGCGGACCGCGCCGCGGCTCGGCGAACTGCTCGCGGCGCTCAAGGACAGCGGCTCGCTCGGCGATCCCGATAGTGACGCCGCGGCGAACGTCCGCGAAGCCCGGCGGAACTACGACCGGGCCACCAAGCTGCCGAAGCGGCTGGTCGAGGAGTTGTCGCGGACGACGTCGCTGGCCCAGCAGGCGTGGGTCAAGTGCAAAAAGAACGCCGATTTTCCGGCGTTTCTGCCGTGGCTCGAAAAAGTGATCGCGCTCAAGCGGGAGGAAGCCGCGGCGATCGGGTCGGCGTCGGGAGTCGCCTACGATGCGCTGCTCGACGACTACGAGCCGGCGATGACGTCGAAAGAAGTCGCGTCGGTGTTCGGGCCGCTGCGCGACGCGCTGGTGCCGCTCGTCGCTGCGATTCAACAGTCGCCGAAGCAGCCGCAGACGGAGATCGTCGAGCGGCATTATCCGAAGACGGCCCAGCGCGTGTTCGCCGAGGCGGCCGCGCGGCGGATCGGGTTCGACTTCGACCGCGGCCGGCTGGACGAATCGCCGCATCCGTTCTGTTCGGGGAACGGCCCCGGCGACTGCCGGTTGACGACG
The DNA here is from genome assembly GCA_034439795.1 of Planctomycetaceae bacterium. GTDB lineage: Bacteria > Planctomycetota > Planctomycetia > Planctomycetales > Planctomycetaceae > DSVQ01. The sequence goes on from JAWXBB010000355.1 coordinate 4,426, forward strand.
CGGTTCCACGATCACCACTTCAACTCGGCATTCTTCGGCGTCCTGCACGAGGCGGGCCACGGCATCTACGAACAGGGCCTGCGGACCGACGCCTATGGGCTGGGCATCGGTCAGGCGTGTTCGCTGGGGATTCACGAATCGCAGTCGCGGATGTGGGAGAACTTCGTCGGCCGAAGTCAGGCATTCTGGCAGTTCTTCTACCCGCAGGCGCAGCAGGCATTCCCGGTGGCATTGGGAAAGACATCGCTCGACGAGTTCCACTTTGCGATCAACGATGTGCGGCCGTCGTTCATCCGCGTGGAGGCCGACGAGGTGACGTACAACCTGCACATCATGCTGCGATTTGAGATGGAGCAGCGATTGCTGTCGGGCGACTTGCAGCCGGCGGATGTGCCGACCGCGTGGAACGAGACGTTCCAGAAGTTCTTCGGCCTCACGCCCGACAACGACGCTCACGGTTGCCTGCAGGACATCCACTGGAGCGGCGGCCTCGTCGGTTATTTCCCGACGTACGCCCTGGGAAACATGTACGCGGCCCAGTTCTTCGAGCAGGCCCGCGACGATCTCGGCGACCTCGACGCCATGTTCGCCCGCGGCGAGTTCCGACCACTGAAAGACTGGCTCAACGAGAAGATTCACGTCCACGGCAAACGGTATTCCGCAGCGCGGCTGGTGCAGGTCGTCACCGGCAAACCGCTGTCGCACGAACCGTTGATGCGTCACCTGAAGGGCAAGTTCGCAGCGTTGTATGGAGTGTGATCTCGCCATCACAGCCGAGAGCGCCAGCGAACGGCGTCCGGAACGCGGACCGTCGCCTAAGTCTCTCTTCAAGACCAGGCGATTTGGCCACAAGAGGCACATAAGTCACAAAAATGCGATCGGCAGGGGCATTTGTTTGTGCCCTTTGTGCCTCTGGTGGCAAGAGGATCTTGAATTCCCAATCCCGATCAGAGAAGTTCGCCGTTCGCTGGCGCTCTCGGCTGTGAGATATCCATCTTGTCGACCCTCATCCCCGGCACATCCATCGAAATCGTCAGGCCCCTGAACCTAACCAAGCCGCCGTCGCTGGCGGTGTTCGATTTCGACGGGACACTCAGCCTTATTCGTTGCGGGTGGACCGACATCATGGTCGGCATGATGTTCGAGCGGCTCCGCGAACTGCAGCGTAGTGAGGAATCGGACGACGCGCTGCGGGAGCTGATCCGGTGCTACGTGCTGGATCTCAACGGCTCGCCGACGATCTTTCAGATGGAGCGCTACGCGCGCGAGATCAGCGACCGCGGCGGCATCGCGGAACCGGCGATCAACTATCATCATGAGTATCTGCGGCGGCTCGGCGAGCGGGTGCAGGAACGCAAGGCGTCCATTCGCTCGGGACAAACGACCGTCGCCGATCACGTCGTGCCGGACGCGCATCGGTTCTTGTCTGACATTCAGCAGCGCGGGTGGGAACTCACGCTGGCCAGCGGGACCGAGATTGAATTCGTTCGGGAGGAAGCGTCGATCTTGCAGATCGACGGATTGTTCGGAGAGCGCGTGTTCGCGCCGGGGGCTAAGCCGCAAGCGTTCTCCAAAAAGACGGTGATGGAGGATCTGTTGCAGCGGCACGGCGTCAGCGGCACGGCGCTCGTCGGTTTCGGCGACGGCGTCGTCGAAACCCGCGCCGTCACCGAGTTGGGGGGCGTGGCCATCGGCATCGCCTGCAACGAATCCACCCGCGACGGCCGCGTCGATCCCCGCAAGCGGCAGGAACTCATCGCCGCCGGCGCGGCGGTCATCATTCCCGATTACCGCGACGGTGCGGCGTTGCTCGAATTGCTCGGCTCTTGACGTAGGGTGCAGTCGAGTCTTCGAGGCCCACCCTCTTCGTTGGAGTCCAGCCTTTAGGCTGCTC
>JAWXBB010000356.1:0-16038 GCA_034439795.1 Planctomycetaceae bacterium
ACAGATTGGCGAGCAGGGCCAGATCGTGATGCCGCTCGGTGGCCTCAACGGAGACGACGTCGAACTTACGGCCGTCGGCGAGTTGCACGCGAATCGGCCGGGCTTCGCCGATGACGTGCAGATTGGTCGCGACGAGGCCCTTGGCATCGACGACGAACCCGGTCCCCAAGCCCTGCCGCTCGCCGTCGCGGCCGTCAAACGTGATGACCACGATCGACGGCTTGGCCTGGGCGACGAGCTGTTCGACGGTCTTCGCCATCGCCGGCGGCAGTTCGTCGGCACAGGCGGTGTTCGACACCATCAAGCAAGCGAGGAGACTCAAGAAACGTAACATCGGGCATTCTCCGTGGTCGCTGCATCGTAGCCGCATCGACCCGGCGGTGTCGAATCGCCCGGCTCCCCTCTCCCGCCGCTTCGGCGGGCGAGGGGTTGGGGGTGAGGGTGTCTTTTTGTCTTTGGCTTTTGTTCTCCCCTCTCCAAGAGGCAGAAGTCCAAAGGCACCCTCACCCTAACCCTCTCCCAGCGAAGCGCCGGGAGAGGGGACAAAACCGCAAGCGACGTTCGTGCCCACGCTTGCGGTTTCGCGGTCCTCTCGGACTCAGATGATCGTGTGCCACGGCTGTGTCAGCCGGGCATACTCCTCGTCGCCCCCCTCGGTGCTGAACCAGGCCCACGCGCTGAGGGCCGCCACGCACGTCAGCCACAGCAGCGCGGCGGCGACCAGGCGTCGCCGCGTTGACCATCGCGACACCGGCCCGACGGCGGTGAGCCAAACCACAAGCGGCGCAGCCGGCAGAAAGAGCAATGCCACGAGCGGCGGGGCTGGGGGCGGCGGTTCGATGGCCGTCACGTAGCACCAGCCGCCGACCGCCAGCGTGTAGGGCAGACACAGCCCCCGGACGGACAGTTCGTCGGATCGGAACGACAGCGCGATTGCCGTGCCGGTGAGCGCCGCCGCCGTCGTTAACGCCGCTTCGCCGATGGTCAGACTGAGCGACGCCGCGATCAGCATCGCCGCCAATCCGGAACCGCCGGCCATCAACAGTGCGATCAATCGGGGCGAACTGCGGCGAACGAGTCCATCCAGAAGTCGCGCAACGACCGTCGCCGCCAGCGCGAACAGGGCGATGGACGTCAATCGCGGAGGCCAAAGATCGGGCCACAACGGCACCAGGACGAATGCCGCGGCGGCGGCCGCGAAGATCGTCAGCAGCCAGCGCTCGACGGTCGCCAAGCCCGTTGCGACGACCGTCGGCCCGATCGCCGCGGCGGCCACGCCGACCCACGGCACCCATTGCAGATTGCGGCCGGGCAGCCAATCGCCGCTGCCGGAGAGCATCCACGCGGTCCCGAGCGCCTGGCCCGCGGCATAGGCCACAGCGCCGATGCCGCGGGAACCGAGGCCCGCCCGCCTCAACAGCAGGGCCACGACGAACGCGGCCCCGGCCGGCGCGGCGACGCCCTTCAGCAGAAAATCGAGGCTGAACACGTCGCCCGTTTACTTTCCGGCTTCGGAGAACACTTTGTTCTTCTCGCCGATGACGAAGGTGATGGTGACGTTCTTCTCGACCTTGTCGAGGCCGTACTTCATGCCGAATTCGCTGCGGTCAATCGCGAACTCGGACGTCACCGTCAGGCCGCTGCCGGTGAAGGCTGCCTTGACCGGAACGCTGATTTCCTTGGTCACGCCGTGCAGCGTGAGATCGCCCGTCACCTTGAACTCGCCGGCCGCGGCACCCGGCATGAACTTCTTGCCGACGAAGCCCGCCTTGGGATGTTCGCGGGTGTCGAAGAAATCCGGGCTCTTCAGATGGGCGGTCAGCTTGGCGATCTCGGTCGTCAAGGAATTGGCGTCGATTTCCAGCGACAGCGACTTGAGCGTCTTCGTCGACGCATCGGCTTCGACGGCGCCGGTGAACTTGGCGAACGTCCCCGTCCGCGGGTCGGGCTTGTCGCCCAGGTGAGCGCACACGAACTGCAGCCGGGTGTTGTCCGGCGCGAGCAGCGCCTTGCCATCCTTCACGTTCACCGGCTCGGCGGCGTTAACCGGGGCCGTCAGCACTGCGGCCAGAACGCCAACGCTCAGAAGAGCAGCCGCTTGCGAGAACATCCACGAAGGCATCACAGGAATCTCCAGTACGAGGGATGCGATTGTCAGTTTGCAGTCCGGTCAGCATATCAGTTTTCCGGGAACCACGCCTACTACGGAGCGTACTGAAATGATGAAGTGGACTGCGGGTGCCAGGTGGTCGTGCAACTCGCGCATCGCCTGGGACTGTTGTCGTTCTTGACTTCGAAGAGGTCGCAGAAAGTAGCCGGGGGTCGGAGCGCTTCGCGGAGACCCCCGGACAGCCTCGCAAGAATCTTCGCATCCTGAAGCGGCTGTGTTTCATGTCAAGGGGATGTTGTTGGAAGTTGGACCTCGGCTCGGGCTCGACGAACAGGGGGTGTTGGTGTGCACCATCGTGTTGAGGGTGGTGAGCAGCTTGCGCAGGCAGGCCACGATGGCGACCTTGAAGGGTTTCCCGCGTTGCCGCAGCCGCTGGAAGAAGTCTTGCAGCGGGGACGGCCGGGTGTTGGCGCGGACGGCGGCGCAGGCGGCCATGTAGAGACTGTGCCGAAGACCGGCGCGGCCGCCGCGGATGGAGCGCGTCCCTTGTCGCCGGCCGGAGTCGTCGTTGAAGGGGGCCAGTCCGACGAGGGCGGCGATCTGCCGGCGGTTGAGCTGTCCGAGTTCGGGGAGTTCGGCGACCAGCGTGGCGGCCGTGGTCGGGCCGACGCCGGGGTCCGAATCCACGAGGTCGGCCTTCCGCTGCCAGTCGTCGTCGGCGGGGATCAGCCGGGCGATGGCGGCTTCGACATCGTCGATCTGGCGGGCCAGGACTTTGAGCACTTGATCGATGGACTGGCGGGCGGTCGCGGACGCGGTCTGTTTCCGGCGGTTGGTTTCGGCGGTGCGGATCTCGATGAGCTGCCGGCGGCGGACGACGAGAGCTTCCAGTTCGGCCAGCTGCTCCGAGGTGGGGACGGCGCGGCGGGGCTGGACCTTTTCGCCGAACAGGGCCAGCACGCGGGCGTCGAGGCGGTCGGTCTTGGCGAGCCGGCCGAAGCCTTTGGCGAAGTCGCGGACCTGCCGCGGATTGACGATGGCGACGGCGTGGCCGGCGTCCATCAGCGCGGCGGCCAGCGGGCGCTCCAGGCCGCCGGTGGCTTCGAGGACGACGAAGGACCGGCCGACGAGCGGCGCGAGGCGCTCGAGCAACTGCCGCAGCGCGACGGCCGTGGTGGGGGAGGTCCAGGCCCGTCCGTCGTCGAGGACGTGAACGTCCCAGGCGTCGCGCGACACGTCGATACCCAGGCGGTCGGCGGCGGCGCTGCGTCCGGGACGGGCGGCGCGGAGACGGGTGCGGTCGGGGTCGTTTCGGCCGTGATCGGCTCCGTCATGAATGGCTCCCTGCCTTGCGAATGCGAGCTCGTCAACGCCGGTGCGGCGCGACGGCTCCGGCGGCTGTTCGGGCTGACATCACAACGCCGGCGACGATCCCGCTTCAGGGCGGTGTCGGAACCACCCAGGGATGAACGATCTGTCGCCGGCGCCCCGCCACCAGGCCGGCCCGATCGCGGGACGACTTCTGTGATACACAAGTTGACGGCGTTTTCAGCATACAAGGGGATGCCATAAGCGTCCGTTATGGCATCCCTTCAGGATGCGATGGCGCGTGTCGCATTGACCGGGGGTCTTCGCTGCGCTCTGACCCCCGGCTGCTCTCTGCGACCTCTTCGAGGTCCAAAATGACAATCCTCCCAACTCGCATCAAATCTCTGGAACCATCGATCGTCGACGCGCCCATCCTCCTCTCCCGGTGCGCCGCGGGTTGCCCTCCTCCCCCACCGCAAGCTACTCTGGGGGTAGATATCAACCACCGTTTGCGCATCACTCCGGGAAACCGCATGCGCTGGTTTTCGCTCCTCTTGTCTCTGCTCGCGCCGATAACGGCGTCCGCCGATCCCGTCGCCGATTTCGAGCGGCAGATGGTGCCGTTGATCGCGGTGCGGTGCCTGTCGTGCCATGCCGGGGATGACCCCAAGGGAAAACTCGATCTCACCACGCGGGCGGCGGCACTTAAAGGGGGCGAGAGCGGCCCGGCGATCAATGTTGATAATCCGTCCGCCAGCCTGATCTGGGAGCGCATCGCCGCCGGAGACATGCCCCCCAAAGAGGCGCTCCCCACTGCCGAGCAGAGACTGTTCGCCAACTGGTTGGAAGCGGGCGCGGTCTGGAGCGACGGGCCGATTGGTCCGTTGCGATATTCGTCCGGCGAGCGGGCTGGTTATGACTGGTGGTCGTTGCAGCCGCTGACTCGTCCCGCGGCACCAGTCGATCAGACGGGTTGGAGCCGGTCGGCGATTGATGCGTTCGTGCAAGCGCAACGGTCGGCGGCGGGACTGACGGCGGCCCCCGCGGCGGATCGCCGCGTGCTCATCCGGCGGTTGTCGTTCGACCTGCTCGGGCTGCCGCCGAGTCCCGATGAGGTTGACGCCTTCGTCCACGATCCCGCCCCGGATGCCTACGAGCAACTCGTCGATCGCTGGCTCAACTCGCCGCATTATGGCGAGCGGTGGGCGCGGCATTGGCTGGACGTCGTCCGGTTCGGCGAGAGCAACGGCTTCGAGCGCGACTTGCCGCGGACGAACGCTTGGCATTACCGCAACTGGGTGATCGACGCGCTGAACCGCGACCTGCCGTACGACGAGTTCGTCCGCTGGCAACTCGCCGGCGATAGCATCGCCCCCGACGACCCGGAAGCGCTACGGGCCTTGGGGTTCCTCGTCGCCGGGCCGCACGACACGGTTGTGCCGGTCGTTGACCGCATGCGGCAAATGATGCGGCAGGACGAGATGGAAGACGTCATCGGCGTCGTCAGCCAGACGTTCCTCGGCCTGACGGCGAACTGCGCCCGCTGCCACGATCACAAGTTCGATCCGATCTCGGCGAAAGAGTATTACCAACTCGCGGCCGCGCTCAGCGGGGCCGATCACGGCGAGCAGACGATCATCCCGCCCAACGAGAAACGTCAGCTTGCCGAGTGGGACCGCCAGATCGCAGCGCTGAAAGACGGGCTTCAGAAGCAGGCGGAACCGCTCGCCGCGGCGATTCTGCGCGAACGCTCCGCCGGGACCGTGACGACGCCGGCGGTCATCACGCCGACGCCGCTCGCCGCGTGGGACTTCACCGTCGATCTGCAGGACAAGCTCGGTGGCCTGCACGGACGGGCCCAAGGCAATGCACGGGTCACGCCGCAAGGATTGGAACTCGATGGACAATCGTTCGTCGCCACCGCGCCACTGACCCGGACGCTGACCGAGAAGACGCTCGAAGTGCGGGTGAAGCTTGCCGACCTCGACCAGAAGGGAGGCGGGGCGATGAGCGTGCAGACGCTGGACGGCGCGGTCTTCGATGCCGTCGTGTTTGCCGAACAGCAACCGCGGCGGTGGCTCGCTGGCAGCAATGTCTTCGAGCGGACGAAGGCTTTCGACGCCGCCTCGGAAGATCACGCCGCGCGGGAGTTCGTGACCGTCACGCTGGGATACCGCCCCGACGGCACGATCGCCGGTTACCGCAACGGCCAACCGTACGGCCGGCCCTATCCGTCCTCCGGACCGGCAACGTTCGCCGAGGGGAAGGCGCAAATCCTGTTCGGTCTGCGGCACGGCTCACCCGGCGGGAACAAGCAACTCAAGGGGACGATCTCCGGCGCGAAACTTTACGACCGCGCGTTGACCGACGACGAAGTCGCCGCGTCGGCGATGGCGGGCAACACGATCGTCACCGAGGCGGAGATTCTCGCGCGGCTCACGGATGACGACCGGCAGCGCCGGCAACAGCAGACCGCCGAACTGTCCGCGCTCAAGACCCGTCATGCCGAACTGGCGAAGAGTGCGCCGATCACGATGTACACGGCCGCGTTTCACCAGCCGCAGCCGATGAAGGTGCTGCGACGCGGGAGCGTCACCGATCCGGGGGACGTCGTGTCGCCGCGCGGGCTGGCGGCGATCAACGGGTTGCCGCCGGACTTCGGCCTGCGGCCCGACGCCGTCGAATATCAGCGCCGCTCGCAACTGGCGCAGTGGATCACCGACCGCCGCAATCCGCTGTTCGCCCGCGTGATGGCGAACCGGCTGTGGCATTACCACTTCGGCCAGGGGTTGGTTGCGACGCCGAACGACCTCGGCTTCCACTCCGGCCGGCCGAGTCATCCCGAACTGCTGGACTGGCTGGCGAGCGAGTTCGTCGAGTCGGGCTACTCGATCAAGCACCTGCACCGGTTGATGGTGACGTCGGCGACGTACCGGCAGGTCTCCACCCACAACGAGCACGCCGTCCGCGTCGATGCGCAGAACCGGCTGCTGTGGCGGATGAATCCCCGCCGGCTCGATGCGGAATCGCTCCGCGACGCGGTGCTGTCCGTCGCCGGCGAACTCAACGCCCAGATTGGCGGCAAGGGGTACACGGACTTCAACTCGTACTTCTTCAAGGGAACGCAGTTCTACGACCCGCTCGACGCCGCCGACTACTCGCAGCAGCGTCGCACGGTCTACCGCATGTGGGCCCGCGGCGGCCGGAGTCCGTTCCTCGACACGTTCGACTGCCCCGATCCATCGACCACGACGCCGACGCGGTCCGCCACGACGACGCCGTTGCAGGCGCTGTCGCTGATGAACAACGCGTTCATGCTGCGAATGTCGGATCGTTTGGCTGCACGGCTGGTTCACGACGCCGGCGATGATCTTTCGCAGCAGATTGATCTGGCCTATCGCGTGGCATACGGCCGCCGACCCGCACTGGAAGAAGTGCCCGCCGTTCGCGCGTTCGCGAAACGCCACGGCCTGCCGGCGATGTGCCGCGGGTTGTTGAATGCGTCGGAGTTTCTGTACGTGGATTGAAGTAGGGTGGGACGAGTCTTCGAGTCCCACCACGATGAACCATCGACGTGGTGGGACTCGAAGACTCGTCCCACCCTACGAATGCTGCGACCCGTTGGGTCGTCGCGAGTGTTGTATCGGTATCGCATTCATGCGACACTGTTGATGCCTTGTGATCGCGACTCTGCGTCTTCACCATCCGACCCTGGTCTTGCGAGGAGGCTCTTGCCATGTCGAACTCAAAACCCTGCTGCTCCGACGACTTCTCCATCCCGCGCCGGGAATTCCTGAAATCGGTCGGCGGCGCCGCGGCCGGTCTGGCCGCCGCGTCGCTGTGGACGCCGGTCGGTGCGTGGGCCGCGCCCACGCCGCAGAGCACCGCGGAATCGGCCGTCGGGCGGCTGTATCAGTCGCTGAGCGACGCGCAGAAGAAGACCATCGCCTTCCCGTTCGACCACGATCTGCGGAAGAAGGTCAACGCCAACTGGCACATCACCAAGCCGCTCATCAAGGACGACTTCTACACCGACGCCCAGCGGACGATCATCACCGAGATCGTCAAGAACGTCACCAGCCCCGACGGCTACGAGCGGCTGCTGAAGCAGACGGAATTCGACGACGGCGGCGTCGAAGCCTACAGCATCGCGCTGTTCGGGCAGCCCGGCCAGGGGAAGTTCCAGTTCACGCTGACCGGCCGGCATCTCACGCTGCGGGCCGACGGCGACAGCGTCGACAAGGCCGCGTTCGGCGGGCCGATCGTCTACGGCCACGGCGAGGAAGACCCGAAGGACAACCTATATCACTACCAGACGAAGCAGGTGAACGAGGTCTTTAAGGCCCTCGATCCCAAGCAGGCGGAGAGCGCGCTCGTCAAGACCGCGCCGAAGGAGGACGCCGTGGTGTTGCAGGGCGCGGGCAAGACGTACCCCGGCATTGCGGTGTCGGCCCTCAGCCCCGATCAGCGCACGCTGGTCGAAAAGACGCTGAAAGTGCTGCTCGCGCCGTACCGGGCCGAAGACGTCAATGAAGCCTTCGCAATTCTGAAGTCCACCGGCGGCCTCGACCAGTTGCACCTGGCGTTCTACCAGCAGGGCGACCTGGGCGACGACCGCACGTGGGACATCTGGCGCGTGGAAGGCCCGTCGTTCGTCTGGCACTTCCGCGGTGCGCCGCACGTCCACGCCTACATCAACATCGGCGTCGTCGGCTGATTGCCACGACGGATCACATTGTGGAATGCGACTCGGCCTCCGGTGTCTGCATCGGGGGCCGTGTTCGTTTTCATGGCGGCTGTCTTCCGGCTTTGTCCCCTCGCCCGCCGCTTCGGTGGGAGAGGGTGAAGGTGCTTCGGTCTTTCTCTTCGACCGTCACCAACCGCAGAAGAAAAAGACGAAAGGCACCCTCACCCCCAGCCCCTCTCCCGCCGAAGCGTTGGGCGAGGGGAGTAAGGCCGACAGCACTCGCCGCTCTCGTCCGACACATTCCGCAACCAGCCCCTTGACTTCTCCGCCCCATGTGCATTACTATCGTAATACACACTGGCAGTCGGATGCGAATCGTGACCAAACCCGCGCTCAACTTTGAGATTCACCCGTCCTCGGGCGTGCCGATTTATCGGCAACTCATGGACCAGATGCGGCTGCTCGTCGCCAGCGGACGGATGACGGCGGGGGAGCTCGTCCCCAGCATCCGGCAGCTCGCCGAGGCGTTGGAGGTCAACATGATGACCGTCTCCAAGGCCTACGCACGCCTGGAGGCCGACGGCGTCCTCGAGCGGGACCGCGGCGTCGGCATGCGGGTCAAAGCCGCGGCGACCAACGGCAGCGTGACGCAGCGGCAGGGCGAGCTCCGGCCCGACGCCGAACAACTCGCCGCCCACGCGTGGCAGTTGCAGTTGTCGGACGAGCAGGCGCTCTCGGTGGTCAAAACCGCGCTCAAGAAGCGCGCGGATGTCGATGGTTAGAAGCCCACGGGTTGCACCCCGTGGGTGGCGATGCATGCGATACCCATTTCTTCTCGGATCACGCATCATGAACCATCCCGTCATCGAAGCCCGCGGCGTGACGAAACAGTTCGGCCGCCGCGAAGTGCTGGCCGGCGTCGATCTCACCGTCCCGCACGGCGCGGTGGTGGGCCTCGTCGGCACCAACGGCGCCGGCAAGTCGACGTTTATCAAATGCCTGCTCGGTCTGCTGCGGCCGTCCGGCGGAACGATCCGCCTGCTCGGCGAGGAGCCGTGGACGCTGTCCGCCGAGATGAAGGCCCATCTCGGTTACGTGCCGCAGACGGTGCAGCTCTATCCGTGGATGCGCGTCGAGCAGATCATCCGCTACGTCGCGGCGTTCTATCCGCAGTGGGATGCGGCCTGGGTCGATGGACTAGTACGGCGGTGGGACTTGCCGAAGGATCACCGCGTGGGTCCGCTGTCGCAGGGGCAGTTACAGAAGCTGGCCTTGGTGCTCGCGTTGGGGCATCGGCCGGGGCTGCTCGTGCTGGACGAGCCGGTGGCGAGCCTCGATCCGGTCGCGCGGCGCGAGTTCCTGCGGTCGCTGCTGGAGCTGACCGCGGACGCCGAGCATACGGTGCTGTTCTCGACGCACATCACGTCGGATCTGGAGCGCGTGGCGTCGCACATCGCGGTCTTAAGGAACGGCCGGATTGCGTTGTTCGACGAGCTGGACGCCGTCAAGGACCGCGTGAAGCGGCTGCGGGTGGCCTCGCGGGCCGACCTGCCCGCGCACTTTGCGATCCGCGGGGCGTTGCGGACGCAGGTGGATGGCCGGAACGCCCTGGTCGCGGTCGCCGATCTGGACGACGCGCTGGTTCGCGAAGTCGAAACGAACTGGCAGGCGGACGTGTCGGTGGAGGATCTGAACCTCGAAGACATCTTCCTGGAGCTGCATCATGACTAAAGTGCCGACTCCGTTCGCGACGCGGCTGCTGGCCGTGTGGCTCTCGCTCCGCACGCGGTGGCTGTACGGGCTGTTCCTCTACGCCTTCGCGATTGGAATGAGCGGCTTCGCGCTGGAAATCGTCCGCCAGCGCGATCAGCCGCCGCGTTTGGTTCATGTGCTGTCGTTCGCTTCCGGGTTGAAGCCGAACTACACCGTGGGCGTTCGGAACGTGACCAGCAACGACGTCGCACCCGTGGCGGCCCGGTCGCTGACGGCGTACACGCCACTGTCCGACTGGCGCACCTCGGATCAAATCGCGACGCTGCCAAATCTGGAATCGGTCGAGATGTTCACGCCGGCAAGCGGCGACGATCTGGCCTGGCTCGCGACGCAGCCAAAACTGTCGTCGCAGTCATTGCTGATGACGCAGAATTTGTTGGCGGTCGATCTCAGCCGGTTGAGCGCGTCCCAAAGCCTGCGGCACTTGCGAGTTCTGGAGGCAGCCGGCTACCGCACGGAGGACGCCGTCGCCTGGCCGCCGAATCTGGAAGTGCTGGACCTGATGGGGGCGCACGAACTGCCGGTGCGACGGTTGGAGGAACTCAGCCGCTTGCCGAAGCTGCACACGCTGGCGGTGCGGCTGAATCCGAGGCATCCGTCGTCGAAGTTGCCGGAGGATGCCATCGCCGCGTTGACGTCATTCCCGGCGCTCAGGAATTTGTATCTGCTCGAAATGTCCCACCTGTATCCCGATCTCGCCTCGGAAGCGCAGCGGGCGTTGCCGGGTCTGCGCGTCCGGCCTTCGACGTACGATGCGAACCGCGTGTCCCGTCTGACGGCGATGTGTCTGGTGGTCAGTGTGTGGGCCGCCGCAGTCGCGGTGATGCTGTCGCCGCAGTTTGTGGCGCCGCAATCGCTGCTCTTGCCGGGCTATCGCGCCCCGCATGTATGGATGGCCGTCCTGATCCTGGCAACGGGGCTGGCGGTCGTCATCGGTCTGTTGCTGGTCGCAGGGACCGACCTGTTGACGGCGCTCGGGCTGTGCGGCGGGACGCTGACGTTCGTCGGACTGATGATTGCGTTCCTGGGTCGCATCGAGCCCGGTCTGCCGGGCTTCACTCAGCCGCTCATGGCGTTGCCGGTGTTCGTGTTCACGGTTCCCGTGCTGATGGGGTTTCTCTGGCTGTCCCCCGGCGAAGTGGACTGGTTCCTGCGCGGCGAGAAGCCGTGGTTGAGCGAGACGCTGCTCGTCACCGGGCTGGTGCTCACGTGGGATTCCGGCCGGTGGTTGACGTCGCTGTATCGAGGCGTGGAAACCGCAGGCCGCGGCGGGTGTCCGATGGCGATGCTCGACTTCGGCGGCTGGAAGACGTGGTCGCTGACGATCAATCAGTCCAAGAGGCCGTCCAGTTGGCGCTATCTCCTGACCGGATCGGAACAGCGCTTCGACGCCGTCACGTCCGAGCCGCTTCACCGGGCCGCCGACCGGCGTCGATTGTGGGACGCAGGGACGGAGATCACCTCGCGACGGGCCGGGTTGTTCATGGTCCTCGTCAGCCTCGTCGTCTTCGCCGGCATTTTCGCGTGGGGAAACTTCGTCAGTGGCGTCGAGTTCGAGCCGGAGATGCTGGTCGGCGGGTTGGCCTACGCCGCAGTGATGACGATCTACCTGCCGGCGATGTTCACGTACGGTCGGCTGCCTTTTTTTCCGATGGAAGTCCTGCGGCCGGTGTCGCGGGCCGACTGGGTGGCCGACTGGTTCACGATGACGGCCTACGACCTCCTGACGCCGATGGCCGCATCGGTGGTCGCCTCCGTGCTCGCCGCGTGGTTGAAGCAGTCCTCACTGCCGGCCATCCCGTATTGGCCGCCGATATGCCTGTTGTTCTGCGGCGTGTGGCTGTCGATCTGGGGAGCCGAGCTATGGCTGCTCACGTATCGCTGGGCGGGGATTGCAGTCGTTGTGGCGTTGCTCAACATGGCGGGGGGAATGTTCGCGATGTCGGTGTCGTCGTCGCGGTTCGGCTGGGAGGCATGGATGAATAGTCTGCCGGGCGTTTGGACGTTCGCTGTTGCCAGCGTGCTGCTGGGCGGTTGTCTGCTGCTCGGCGCACGGCGGCGCTGGCTGACGTGGGAACTGGGCGCGTGACGCACTCCGCGGAAGCCCAGGGATAGCGATCCCTGGGCTTCTTTCGTATGACAGTCGCGATCGGAGTTCTGATCACCGCATGGACGGCGCGACTCGCCGTCGCGTGCTATCTGGCGCGGATCGCCATCGACGCCGCCGGCCGCACCGATGACGCCGCCCAGCGCATCGCCCGCGGGATCTGGACCGCGGGGCTGGCGATCTTCCTGCTGCACATCGCGGCGGCGTTTCAGTTCCATCACCACTGGAGTCACGCCGCCGCATTGGAACACGTCCGCCAGCAGACGCGAACGCTCACCGGCTGGGACTCCGGCATCGGCCTCTTCATCAACTACGGCTTCACGCTGCTGTGGGCGGTCGATTGCGGCCTGTGGTGGCGCTCGCTGCATTGGTCGCGGCAACGGCTGTCCTACTGGTACGTCCAGGTGATCTTCGCGTTTCTGATGCTCAACGCGACGGTGGTCTTCGGCCCGCGCGGATGGATCGCCGTCGGTGCGGTCGTGGCGATTGGATTGTCGATCCTCGCGTGGCGACGGAAAAAGTAGGGTGGGACGAGTCTTCGAGTCCCACCACGATTAACCATCGACGCGGTGGGACTCGAAGACTCGTCCCACCCTACAGGGAATCTCGCCTCGCTGTTACAGTGCGGCCGATGAGCAAGATTCTTGATGATGCCGCATCGCCGCAGACGCCGCTTCCGCAGATTTTGTGCGAAGACGGCCCGCTGCTCGCCGTCAACAAGCCGGCGGGGCTGCTCACGCAGGGGGTGCCGGAGGGCTTGCCCACGCTCGAAGGCTGGGTCCGCGACTACCTGAAGGCCGCGTATCAGAAGCCGGGAAAAGTGTACCTGGGCATTCCGCATCGGCTGGACCGGCCGGTGTCCGGCGTGATCGTGTTCGCCCGCAACTCCAAGGCCGCGGCCCGGCTCGCCGAGCAGTTCCGCGAGCGGACGGTCCGCAAGTGGTATCTGGCGATGGTGGAGGGCGTACCGTCGCCGTCAACGGACCGGCTGTCCGACTGGCTGCTGAAGGACGCGGAGGCCGCGCACGTCTACGTCGTTCCGCCGCATGTGTCTCACGCGAAGCTCGCGGAACTGTCTTACGAGGTGCTGTCGTCGCACGACGGCCGGTCGCTGGTCCGCATCGAACTGCACACCGGCCGGATGCACCAGATCCGCGTGCAGCTCGCCGCACTCGGTTGTCCGATTGTTGGCGATTGGCAATATGGTGCGCTGACGCCGTTCCCCGGCGTCGAACCCACCGACGCCCGCACCGAGGTCATCGCGCTGCACGCAGAACACCTCGAACTGAAGCATCCGATCCGTTACGACCTGATCCGGTTGTCCGCCCCGCTGCCGGCGAACTGGCAGGCGTTCGGGAGTGATGGTTAGCCGCGACCCGGAGTCCGCGGAGGGGAGCGCTGGGTGGAGCGCGCAACACGCGATGTGCGCTCCACCCAGCGCTCCCCTCCGCAAAGCCTCCGGGTCGCGGCTAACGGGACATCAACGCGATTGCGTCGTCAGCAGTTCCAGCTCCAGCGTCTTGCCGGTCGTCATGCTCGCGCCGCCGACGATGATTGCCCGGTCGGCAGTTGCGTGGAGCAGCCGGTGGAAGAACCGCGGGTGGGCGAGTTGCCCGGCGAGTTCCCAGCGCTGGCCATCGGCGCTGAGTTGCTGCACGCTGCCCGACATCGTGCTGGCGGTGAGCCGGCCGTGAATGTCGAATGATGAGTTGCCGAAACCTTCCATGCCGTTGCCGACGAGCGACGGTCCCTGCGACCACGTCTTAAGCGAAGGATCGTAGACGTCGCACCGCGTGCTGGGGCCCCCCTGTTCCTGCATCCCGCCGAGGACGTACAGCTTCCCGGCATGGGCGGCGAGGCTGAGCGCCCGGCGATGGAACGGCGGCGTGGCGAGCGGTTCCCACTTCCGATCGTTGCGGTTCAGATCGCACACCCACGCGGTGTCGTGCCAGCGTGTGTCTTCCTGGCCGGCGAGCTTCCAGCCGCCGACGACGTACAGCTTGCCATCGACGACGGCGGCGTCATGCGAGGACCGGGCTTCCGGCAACGCGGGGAGATCGGTCCAGGTCTTCGTCACGGGATCGAACATCGCGAAACTGTCCTGCGACCACAGGCTTTGGTCTTCGCTCTCGCCGTTCTTCGCCGTAAAGCCGCCGATGCGGTACAGTTTGCCCTTGTGTTCGACGAAGGCCAAACCGGTGAGCTTGGGTCCGCCGGGGAGATTTTCCCACTGCGGCTGGGCTGCAGTCAGCGAGAGACGACGGAAATCGCCCGATTGGCCTTCCGTCGAGTAATGATGGGCGCCGCCGTAGTGGCCGCCGTAGACGTACAGGTGATCGCCGGCGACGGCCGCGCCGAAGCTGGTCATGCCCTTCTCGAACGCCGGCAGCGCATGCGTGACGGCTTTGACGGCCGGCGGCTCGACGGCGAGCGACAGCGTCGAATAGCTGCGGGTTTCGGAGAATTTCTTGCCGTCGACTTCATCGGCGGTCGTGTCTACATGCTTGACGCGGGCGGACAGCAACCCCTTCGCGGTCGGTTCGCAAACGATGCGGCCGGCATCGTCGGTGTCGGCCTCGAAGGCATCGAGGCCGCAGCCATCAACGCGCACGGCAAGGCCGGCGGCCGGCTTCCCCTGCCACGTCGCCGTCAGCACGAGCTTGCCGTTCTGCCACGCGGGCGTCAGTTCGAGCGGCAACCGCTGGGCATCGCCGACGGCCGACCACTGCCCCGGCAGCGGGCTGCCGTACGCCTTGGCGAAGTACCGCAGGCGGAAGGTGGATTCCCCCTTGGTGAGCACACCGTAATCGTGCGACAAGCCGTACACTCCGACGGACGAGGGATTGGTCGCCGTCAGTTCATCGTTGGCGAGCGCGAGCGGCAACGCCTGGAACGGCTCCTTCGCCCGCGGATCGCTCGACTTCGCCCACAACTGGGCCGCGGTCAGCTTCTTGAGCAGCGCCGGATCATCCGGCTCGGCGGCCTCGCTGAAGTAGACCTGGACCTTCCCCTCCTGCGGCACGATCCACACGAAGTGCGCCGCACACGTCTGGCTGACGGCCAGCCAGGCCGCGAGACACAGACCGAACAGAGATCGCAGAGACGTCATGAGTCATTCCTTTCGCAGGGTGGTGCTATCGTAACAATTTGCCGGAGAATTGCGGCGACCGTTGCGGCCGCGTGAGATCGAAATCGAACTTGGTCTGCCCGTCGGACAACACGTCCGCGGTCAGCGTGGATTGGCGGTTGTATTCCGCGGGAACCGGTTGCGGCGGCAGCGGCTTCCCCTTCGTCTGCTGGAACGCCTTGGCATAAGCCTGCTCGTCGTCGATCTCGAACGGCAGGTCGATCTGCCCCTCGATCTCGACGCGATGCGATCCGACGACGGGACCGCGGGCTTTCGGGATCTCATAGAAGCCGTCGGCGATGGCCCCGACCGCCGCCGGGCCTTTCGTGCCCTCAGCGGGAATGAAGCGGATGATGCCCGCGGCCATCGGTTTGCCGTCGAACAAGACAGCGCCGTTGACGGGAGTCCGCGTGGGACCGTCGGCTCCTCCACATCCGATGACGCTCATCACAATCAACGCGGCACAGACGCGGCCGGTGAGGGACAGCGAGAACATATGAGCTGGCTTCTTCTCTGGTCCCCTCGCCCCCGTCTTCGGGGGAGAGGGTTAGGGTGAGGGGGCCGAGCGCTCCGAACGGCCAACAACTCTGGGCGACTTCCATGGAATCATCAAACATGCGCTCGCCCCCTCACCCCGACCCTCTCCCCCGAAGACGGGGGAGAGGGGGCAAGAGAGCGTCGCCGGACGTCTAGAACTCGCCGAACGTTTCGCTGCCGCCGCGGGTGCCCAGGGCGTTGAGCACGTTCTGGTCGATGTTCTCGCTGAGGTACTGCACGTGGCCGTCGGAGAACAGCATCCCCACCACGCCGGTGTGATCGCTGCGGAACCGCGACAAGTTGGCGCTGCCGCCCGAGCGGGGATTGAACGGCGGCATCAGCGTGACCGCGGTGGACAGCGGATACGGCGACGCCCAGTACGTGAAGCC
>JAWXBB010000357.1:0-11620 GCA_034439795.1 Planctomycetaceae bacterium
CCACGTGCCGAGCACGAGCGCAATCATCGCCAGGCTGACGACCAGTAATCGATGGTGCAGAGAGAAGCGAATGAGCCAGTTAATGATTGTGCCCCGCGTGCGGATCGATGCCGGATCCCTGCTGTTTCTTCAGGGCCAGATTGATCTGGTAGGCCTGATTCATCGCGATCTCGTCGCCGAGGAACACGTTCCCGTCGTTGCGGACGACGACGCTGCGCGGATCGCGATGCTCGATCACAATCGGCACCCGCTCCAGCAGTTCGCCATTGGCGCGGAAGACGTAGGCGTCCGGTCCTTCGCTGACGACGGCCTCCGTCGGCAGCACAATCTGGTCGGTGAGTTTCTGCACCGGCAGCAGCAGCCGCACCTTTTGACCGGGCTTGAAACGCCAGAAACGATAGATGATCCCGTTGTCCGCCTCGGCGTCGCGGATGACTTCGTTTTTGAGCGGCACGAAGAACCGCAGCGTGCGCGTGGCCGTGTTGAGCGAATTCTCGACATAGCGAATGAACAGGCCTTCGCGCACTTCCGGGTCTTCGGCTTCTCCCTCAAACAGCGCCGTGAGCGGACGCTGCTGCTGGACGGCGAGAATGATCAGCCGGCTGTCGCGCTCGAAGGCCTGCCCTTCCAGATACAGTTCCGTGTGCAGACCCAGATCGCACAGTTCGTCGCCGGGCTGCACCAGCTTGCCAGGGAAGACCTCAATGTTCTCCACGGTGTAGACGGTGTCGGCGGCGACGGCGGCGAGTCGTTCCGGGGCCGGCGCGAGGCCCGCCGGCACGATCGACGGATGATTGTGCCCGTCGTCCTTCGGCGGCTTGGAAACCCCGCCGGGCACATAAATCGTGAACTCGCGGAGCAGCGTCTTGTGCTCGACCATCTCAGTGATCTGGTACGGCGTCAGGCCGCGGACCAGGAGTTCCTGAATCTGGACCAGCTTCTGCGAGTCGAGCCGCTTGCGCTCGTACTCTTTCTCCAGCTTGTTGCGCGCGGGAATCGAGCCGTTCTCCACGAGGGGCGTGAGCCGCTTGAGTTCGAGATCGACCAGCTCGATGTCCTGGAGCGACTTGAGCAATTCGGCTTGGGCGTTGGTCAGCAATTCGCCCGTCGGTTGAATGTCGAGCAACGGATCGCCGGGCTTCACCGCCTGGCCGGGAAAGGCATGGACCATGACCACGACGCCGGCCAGCGAGGTGGTGATGCGGCGTTCGCTGTGTCCCGGTTGTTCGACGACGACGCCGGGAATGACGAGGCTCTTCGTGTAGTCGGAGAACTCCACCGGGCCGAGCTTCAAGCCGAGATTGGCCCGCGCCTGCTCCGACAACGGAACGCTGTTCTGGTCGCTGTCCTCTCCTTCGGCTCCATGATCGTGGCTGGCATGGTCGTCATGACCCGCTTGAGGTTCGGCCGCCGGCTGCTTCGCCGTCACCAGCGGCAACCAGCGGTCGCGGGTGGCGATGGTCGCACCGGCGGCGAGGCCCGTCACGATGGCGAACATTCCGACGGTCAGCAGTTGTGGGGGGAGACGCATGATTGTGGCTCTTGGACGAGTCATCGGGGGGATAACGACGGTTAGTGTTTGTGGTCGTGATTGGGCTTCAGGTCGAACTTGGTGGTGTACGACTTGCCCTTGATCTTCACCGCCAGCCGGGCTTCGTGATTCTTGTGATGCAGGTTGTGCATCAGCTTTGCGTCTTTCAATTGAAATGCCGACGCCATCCCCTCCGGGTCGGTCTTGAGACGGACCGCCGGCAGCTTGAACTGTTCGGGCTTCCCGCCGTGCTTGAGATTGATCACGGCTTCTTTGGCGTCGGTCGGCACCATCGCCTTGGCCGCCGCGTCGAGGACGTACAACGTCAGCACGTGGGTCTTGTCATCGAGCACGACCTCGATGTGGTATTCCTCGTCCCCCAGCTCCAGCAATGGACCGCCGTGCGGGCCTTTCTCGGGGTGGGCGTGTGCGGGGGCCGGCTGGGCGAACGAGACGGAGGGGAACAAGCCGACGGAGAAAACCGCCGCCGTCAGGGCGAGGTTCATCACACCCCGCCGCACCCATTTGAGGTCATCCATGAGAGAATCCTTTCGTGAAGAGGCCCTGGCGCAGGAAGTACGGCCAAGCCGGCGTCGAGGGATTTCGATGCCGCAGTGTTCGGGACGTGCCCGATGCGGATCACACGATCCGTCAGGCGTAACGGCTTACCGTCTCGGGGTCCGTCATGTGAGAGCGCAGCTCGCAGGCGAGGCGGGCCTGGGCGTGATTAGACGACCCACACGCCCAACACGGCGCGCAGGCGCTGTGGAGATGGCGGTCGGACAGAGAGTGCGGCCGTGACCGCGGTTGAGCCGCCGGATTGCCGATCGGCGGCCACATCCAGGACTGGCAGGACCGCCTGGACCAGGCGCAGGTCCGGCGACAACGAAGCCGTCTCGCTGCGCGCCAGATAGAACAGGTGCGTGGCGACGCACAGGTGGTGCGGAGCATCGCGCGAGGGGACCGGAGATTCGTGGTCGTGGTCCCCGTGATGCTCACACGGCGACTCGGCTTCGTGGACATCAGCTGCTTCTGCGCACGGACCGCAGCTCTGCGCACAGCACATGAATTGCTGCGGCAGGAAGCAAGCGAGCGCCAGCAGTGTGAACCAGGTCCGCACAGAAGAATTCCTTTTTGGCCTGTGCAATTATCGCCGGGTCCGTTCGGAGGTCAAGAGCGAGTTATGTCGCAATTCTCATCAGGCCAAGATGTTACAACGCAGCCGCCGATGCGGACGAATCGTTCCTGCACAGGCTGTGCGAGTCCATCCAAAGATTGGCCTGCCCGCCACTTAGGGCGAAGGGTTCGCTGGCGACAGCCCCACCACATCCTTGTCAGCGGTCAATCGGCCGCACATTTCCTCTCGTCGCATTGCAACCGGAATCGAGGATGAAGACCATGCCGGGAACTGACGCTGGCCCAATCGCGAACCGTACTTCATATCATGCAATATCGCACCCTCGGCAGAACCGGCCTGCAAATCTCGACGCTCTCCTTCGGCGCAGGGCCGATCTCGACGTTGATGGTCGGCGACGATGCAGACCGGCAGTGCGCGGTCGTCGAATTGGCGATCCAGGAAGGCGTCAACTGGTTCGACACCGCGGCGACTTATGGCGGCGGTCAATCGGAACGTCAGTTGGGCCGCGCGCTGGCCGGGCTGAAGGCCGCGGGCCGCGTTCACGTCGCCACCAAAGTGCGGCTGACGGACGAAGACCTGGGCGACATCCGCGGTGCAGTGCGGCGCTCCTTCGAGGGAAGCCTTGATCGATTGCGATTGCCGCGAGTCACGCTGCTGCAACTGCACAATTCCCTCACGGCCCGGCGCGGCGACGAACCGACGTCCGTCACGCCGCACGACGTGTTGAAATCGGGCGGTATTGCGGACGCGTTCGACGAATTACGGGCCGAAGGCCTGGTGTCGCATCTGGGGCTGACCGGCATCGGGCAACCGGACGCGCTGCGCGAGGCGGTCGGCAGCGGCCGGTTCGAGACGATGCAGGTGCCGTATCACTTGTTGAATCCGAGCGCCGGTCGCGAGATGCCCGACGGATTCGCCGAGACGAACTACGGCCACATCATTGCAGATTGCGCTCGTCAGCAGATGGGTGTGCTGGCAATCCGCGTGCTGGCGGGAGGAGCGCTCGCCGACAATCCGCCCAGCCCGCACACGCTGAAAACGCCGTTCTTCCCGTTGGCGTTGTACGAGCGCGACCGCAAACGGGCGGCGACCTGTCGCGAACTATTAGGCCCGCAACGAATGTTGCCACGCGAAGCGATCCGGTACGTGCTGGCTCATCCGCACATCAGTTCGGCGCTCATCGGGTTCGGCGAGTGCTGGCAGATTGTTGAGGCGCTGGAGGCCTTGACGCCCGACGATTCGCCGGTGAACTGGGATGACATTCTCAGATCCGTCTAAGTCCGCGACCGCAGGCTGGAGGGGCCATCGCAGCCGGGATAGCATTGGACGCTTCGTCTGCGAATCGCCGATCCTGCTCCGAATCCCCTTCCCGCTGCTGGAATGCTCATGAATCGCACAACTCGGAATGCTCCCATCACGCGGCGAAACTTTCTGGGCGCGGCGGCCTTCAGCTTCATGATCGTCCCGCGACACGTCCTCGGCGGCCGCGGTTTCGTCGCACCGAGCGAGCGGCTGCGGGTCGCCGGTATCGGCGTCGGCGGGATGGGGGGCGGCGACGTTGCCACCATCACGAAACTTGGAGCGGACTACATCGCGTTGTGCGATGTCGACGAGACGCGGGCCGCCGGCACGTTCGGAGCCCATCCCCAGGCGCGGCGCTACAAGGATTTTCGCGAGCTGCTCGACAAGGAGGCCGACAAGATCGACGCCGTCTCCGTCGGCACGCCCGATCACGTTCACGCCGTCGCCTCGATGGCGGCGATCAAGGCCGGCAAGCACGTCTACTGTCAGAAGCCGCTGACGCACACGCTGCACGAGTGCCGCGAACTCACGAAGGCCGCGAAAGCCGCGGGCGTGATGACCTCGATGGGGAACCAGGGGCACGCAACCGAAGGGGCAAGGCTCACCAACGAATGGATTCAGGCCGGCGTCATCGGCGCGGTCCGCGAAATCCACGTCTGGTCCGACCGGGCCGGGCGGTTGTGGAAACAGGGGATCGGCCGCCCCACGGACAGCCCGTCGGTGCCGTCGACGCTCGACTGGAACCTGTGGCTGGGACCGATTCGCGAACGGCTCTATCATTCGGCCTATGCCCCCGTCGGCTGGCGGGGCTGGTGGGACTTCGGCACGGGCGCCCTCGGCGATATGGGGTGCCATATCATCGACCACCCGGTCTGGGCCCTCAAACTCGGGGCGCCCACCTCTGTCGAAGCCCGGACCACGCTCGACGGGACTATCAACGAGAAGAACCAGCTCAACTTCGAGACGTACCCCATCGCGGCAATCATCACGTACCAGTTCCCGGCCCGCGACGGGGGCCAGCTGCCGCCGGTGACGATGACTTGGTACGACGGCGGCCTGATGCCCCCCGCCCCGGCCGAACTGCCCGACGGAAAGCAGTTGCCGGACAACGGCGTGCTCTACGTCGGCAGCCGGGGGAAGATGTATCACAGCTCCCACGGGGGCATGCCGGTCCTGCTCCCCGCCGAATTGCACGAGCAGGCCAGGACCGTTCCCCAGACGATGCCGCGCTCCCCCGGCCACTATGAGGAATGGGTGCAAGCCTGCAAGGGAGGCCAGACGCCGGCCGCCAGCTTCGACTATTCGGGGCCGATGACCGAGACCGTGCTGCTGGGGGTGCTGTCGATGCGTGCGCCGGGGCGGCGGCTCCTCTGGGATTCGACCCAGTTCAAGGTGACGAACCTCCCCGAAGTCAACCAGTGCATTCACACCGAATACCGCAAAGGATGGTCGCTATGAAACGGATCGCGTTGCTGGCGGCCGGCTTGTTCGCGGGACTCGTGGGGGCGGTCTTCGCCGGTGAGAATGAGCTGACCCCCGCGGAAAAAGCCGCCGGCTGGGTGCTGCTGTTCGACGGCAAGACCACCGATGGCTGGCTCGATTCCAAGCAAAACCCAGTCAGCACGTCGCACGTGCAGGACGGCAGCCTGAATCCCCATCCCTGCAACTACATGCTGATCCACAAGGACGTCGTCGACAACTTCGAGCTGCTGCTCGATTTCAAGATCACTCCGAAATGCAACAGCGGGGTCTTCATCCGCACCTTTCCATTGACCCCGCGTCCGGGCAAGGACATCGGCTTCAACGGCCTCGAAATCGCCGTGGACGACACGACGACCGCGGGATTCCACGACACCGGCGCGCTCTACGATCTGGTCCTGCCGAAGAAAAACGCGATGAAACCGGCCGGGCAATGGAACCAGATGCGGGTTCTGTGCGACCGGAATCTGATCCACATCGAAGTCAACGGCGACGAGGTCACCCGCATGGACCTCGACCAGTGGCCCACGCCCAACAAGCGCCCGGACGGCACCGACCACAAGTTCGACGTGGCGTACAAGGACCATCCGCGCCAAGGCTACATCGGCCTGCAGGATCACGGCAGCGATGTCTACTTCCGCAACATCAAATTGCGGCGGCTGAAGTGACGAATGCCGCCCACGAGCCGTCGTCGCGATCAAGCACGCCGGCTGCCTAACTCAAGATCCAGGTCGCCAGCCCCAGGTAAATGCACATCGTCGCCAGATCGGTCATGGCGAGCGTGATGGGGCCGGAGGCGACTTTGGGATCGCGCCGGGCGGCGCGGAGCAGCGAGGGGACCAGCAGGCCGAACAGCGTCGCCGTGGTGATCGACAGCGAAATGCTGGCCAGCAGACAGAACGCGACAGCGGGGAGGCGTTGCCAGAGGAGGCAGGTCACGGCCACCACGCCGCCGCAGGCCAGTCCCAGCAGGCCGCCGACGGGCAGTTCGCGGACCAGGTTGCCGAGCATGCTGCGCGGCGATTTCGATGGGCCGTGTTGCGACTGCAACGTCAGCGTCAGCGTCTGGATGCTCACGCTTTCCGCCAGCGCCAGCACGACCGGAATGAACAGCGCCAGCGCGATCACCTGGTCGAGCACCGGCTGGAACAGGCCGGCGATCACCGCGCAGCCCAGCCCGCCGCCGACGTTGCACAGCAGCCACGGAAACCGCTTGCCGAACACGACCGGAATCGACGCCTGCTGCACCGACGCCAGATGCACGCCGATGAGCTGGAACAGATCGTCCTGCTCCTCGGAGCGAATCAGGTCGGTGACTTCGTCGCGGTACAGGTCGACGTCGATGATCCCGCGTAACTTGCGGTCGTCGTCGACGATCGGCAGGGCGAGCAGCCGCCGCGACATCAGCGTCTCGCAGGCGTCCCGCAGCGTTGCAGTGTGCGGCACGGCGATCACGTCCGACACCATGATCTCGGCGATCGGCTTCTCCGGCGGATTGAGCAGCAGCCGCCGCGTCGGCACGACCCCCTTGAGACGGTTGTCGTCATCGACGACGTAAAAGTAGACGATGCGGCCTTCCACCGGATGCTGTTGTACGTACCGCAGCGCTTCTCCGACGGTGTGATGGCTCAACACTCGAACGAAGTCCTGCCGGGCGTGCTGGAGCACCGGTTCGTGCAGGCGGTCGACGGTGAGTTCCGACACGGCATCCGTTCCGTTGGTTTGTCCCCTCTCCCACCGCTTCGGTGGGAGAGGGTTAGGGTGAGGGTGCCTTTGGGATTTCGCTTTGAGTGGAGCATGCAGAAGGCAAAAGGCACCCTCACCCCCGGCCCCTCGCCCGGCGAAGCGCCGGGCGAGGGGAGAAAGCCGATCACGCCCCCGCGTGCTTCAGAAACTGCGTGCCCGCGGCGACGGTCGCGGCGATCTGAATCGTTTCCAGCAGGGCTTCGTCGGAGACGCCGAGCTGGCGGGCTTTCGTGACGTGCCCCTCGGTGCAGGGTTTGCAGCCGTTGATGTCACTGATGGCGATGTTGATCAGCTCCACGGTGGCGTCGTCGAGCGACGTCCCCGCAAACGTGTGGGCCCGCAGGCCGACGCCCATCCCCTCGAACAAGTCGCTGCCGCTCAGGTCGCGGAACTTGAAGAAGATGTTGTACATCGTGCAGGCCGAGGCCACCGCGGCGGTGTCGGCGACGGTCTGGTCATCGGCGCCCAGCGACTTCACACGGGCGGCGAAGTAATCGGCCCATGGCTCGCAACCGGCGTTCCCCGCGACGGCGAGACCGATCACGGCCTTCGTTTTCGCGTCCAGCTTCCCGTCCCCCAGGCAGAACTTCTTGAAATTCATGTAGAAGTCCTGCAGGAACGCCGGCACGCGGGCGTACAGCCGGAACGGCTCCGGAATCGGCGCGTCGCCGAACAACTTCTGCAACCGTTCGTAGGTGTTTGCGACCTTGTCGACGGCCTCGGCAGCCGGCACGGGGGCAATGCGGGGCATGATCGGAACTCTCACTTTGGGGACGAAGAAGCCCAGGGATAGCAATCCCTGGGCTTCCTGGTGATTGCGTGCGGAACTAATTCAGCGTCTTCTCGCCCTTCTTCCAGTTGCACGGACAGAGCTTGTCGGTCTGGAGCGCGTCGAGAATCCGCAGCACTTCGTCGACGTTGCGGCCGACCGACAGGTCGTTCACCGAGGCCCACCGGACCACGCCGTCGGGGTCGATGAGGAACGTGCCGCGGTAGGCGATCCCCTGGTCCTCCTTCAGCACGCCGAACGATTCCGAGAGCTTGTGCGTGGTGTCGGCGAGCATCAGGTGCTTCATGCCCTTCAGATCGCCGTGGCTGTCGCACCACCCCTTGTGCGAGAACTCGCTGTCGGTGCTGGCGGTCAGGACCACGCATTCGCGGTCGGCGAAGTCGCCGAGGGCCTTGTTGAACGACACGATTTCCGTCGGGCAGACGAACGTGAAGTCGAGCGGGTAGAAGTACAGGCAGACCCACTTCCCGCGGTAATCGGACAGGTTCACCTGCGGGAACTGATGGTCGCTGCCGTCCTTGGTGCGATCGTAAGCCTTGACGGAGAATTCGGGCGCCAACTGGCCGACACGGATGGACATGGACAGCGATCCCCCTGGGTCAATGTGTTCAGTCGGAGACTCCGCCCGCGGCACGGTTGCCGACGGGGCGGGAACACCGGAAGTATAACCGGGTCAGGGGTTGCGACAAGGTTGCGGCGGCGCTGCCCTTGAGGAGCCGGGGCGTGTCGCCCCGGTCTTCTCTTCGGAATACAAGACTGGGGCGACACGCCCCGGCTCCTCAAGGACTTACGTCAAGCCATACGGGCTGTAGGGGTTATGTCGGCGGCATCGCTCGACACGGTCGCTCCGCGGCAAGTCCGCGGCGGCGGAACCGGCCCGGCCGCCGATAGGAGAGACGAGGCCGTCCGCTCCCCCGTGTCGGCCTGCGCCCGGATTCCGGCCGCTGGAGCCGACTTCGCTGAAGGAACGCCTCGATGGGTCTCACCTCCGCGCTCAACACCTCGCTGAACGGCCTCGCGCTCAATGAAACCGCCATCGACGTCCTCGGCAACAACATCGCCAATGCCGGGACCAATGGCTTCAAGTCGTCCAGCGTGCGGTTCGCCACGCAGTTGTCGCGGACGCTGAGCATCGGCTCGCGGCCCACCGAATCGCGGACCGTCCCCGATCCCGACAATCCCGGACAAACAATTGTCGCCGGGTTGGGGGGAACCAATCCGTTGCAGATCGGTCTCGGTGCGTCGGTCTCCTCGATCTCCCGCGACTTCAGCCAGGGGAGCATCAGCAACAGCACCAGCCCGTCCGACCTGGCGATTCAGGGGAGCGGCTTTTTCGTCCTCAACGGCCCAAACGGCCAGGTCTACAGCCGCAACGGCAACTTCTCGCTCAACGCCGCCAGCCAACTGATCAACGACCAGGGCCACTTCGTGCAGGGCTACGGCATCGATGACAACTTCGAGTTGGTCACCACCGCTCTGTCGCCCCTCAGCATTCCCCTCGGCGACCTGAACATCGCCCAGCGGACGCAGAATGCGCGGCTGAGCGGAGCGCTGAATCCTTCGGGTTCGCTCAGCACGATCGGCGCGCAGCTGACGAGTGAAACCATGTTCGATGGCGCGGCCGCAGTGTCCACCCTCGCCGACGAGTTTACGGAGCTGCTCGATATCGAGAACGCGACGGGCAGCTCCTTGTTTGCGATGAACCAAGTCTTGACGTTCACGCCTAAGAAGGGTGGGCGCACGTTAGAACCCATTTCCCTGACCGTAACGGCCGGAACGACGCTTGCGCAACTCCGAGATTTCATGGATCAAACGATCGGGATCCAATCCGCCGGTGTGCCCGCCAACACCAACGGCGCACCGGGCGTCTCGATTGTGAACGGTGAACTGGTCATCATCGGCAACACGGGCGAAGTCAACGACATCGACATCTCCGCGGGTGATCTGCGAGACGAGGACGGCAATGTCATCGACCTGTCATTCCTCAAGAGCGACGACGCCGTCGGCGAAAGCGCGTCGACGGAATTCATCGTCTACGACTCGCTGGGGCAGCCAGTCCGATTGCGAGTGACTGCGACGCTCGAAAGCCGCGGAACCGACGAAACGACCTGGCGATACTACTTCGAATCCAACGACGACAGCCGTGACGACATCGCCCTCGCCACGGGGACCTTCGAGTTCAATAACGAAGGCCAGCTCTCCGGCGACCCGTTCCGGTCCGTAATGCTGCAACGCGAAAATGTCGCCGCCATCAGCCCGATGCAGATCGAATTCGATTTCTCGGATGTCACGGGCATCTCCGCCGGGGACTCCGGGTTGAACCTCGTCGAACAGGACGGCGCCCCTCCGGGAACCCTGCAGAGTTTCGTGATCTCCGAGGAGGGGATCGTCAATGGCATCTTCGACAACGGCATCATCCGTCCGCTCGGCCAGGTGGTCCTCGCCCGTTTCGCCAACAACAACGGCCTGATCGAGGACGGCAACACGACGTTCAAGGAAGGGGTCAGCTCGGGCATCGCCACCATCGTGACGCCGGGCACGTTCGGCGTGGGGACCCTGCGCTCCGGCGCGATCGAACTGTCGAACACGGACATCGGCAAGAGCCTCGTCGATCTGATCGTTGCGTCCACCAACTACAAGGGGAACGCCCGCGTGATCTCGTCCGTCCAGCAACTCGTCGACGAACTGCTGGTGCTCGGTCGATAATTCCCGTCTTGTCCCCTCGCCCAGCGCTTCGCTGGGAGAGGGTTAGGGTGAGGGTGCCTTCTGCTTTGTGTTCTGCCCGTCGCACTACGGTGGAAAGGCACAAAACCAAAAGACACCCTCACCCCCGCCCCCTCTCCCACCGAAGCGGTGGGCGAGGGGGGAACTGAGAATCGCGTCTTGACGAAAATGCGATCTCCGCATAGACCACGCTGTTTGCGGGCCTGTCTTCAGGTCCGACGCTGGACCGTTGGTGGTTTTCTGGGCGGATTCCGACGTGGCCGGTTCCGACGATCTGCTGTCTCCCGAAGAAATCGAAGCGCTGATGTCGGCGGCGCGGAGCAGCACGCCATCATCGCCCCCCGCGTCGGCCGCCAAGCGGCCCGCGCCCGCGTCGAGCCCCGATCGCCTGCTGCAGGAAGCCGAGAATCAACTGGCGGCCGCGCTGGCAACCGATCTCGGCGGCCGCAAAGGACCGCCGGCGGAACTGGGGAATCCCGCGCCGTACCAGTTCGACGACCTGCTGGACGCCCCCGCCGGAGTGGGAGCGGGGTATCCGCTGTCGGCCCTGGAGGACGTCGAGCTCGATTTGCGGATCGAACTCGGCCGCACGGAGCTGCTGATCGAAGAGGTGCTGCAGCTCCGCGAAGGGACGGTCGTCCCGTTGGACAAGCTCGCCGGCGACCCCGTCGACATCTTCGTCAACGGCCGCCTGATTGCCCGCGGCGAAGTGCTGGTGCTCAACGACAACTTCTGCGTCCGCGTCGCGGAAATCCTCGCACCCGAGATGTGATGGTCACATCGGGCTGTCAGGATTGACGCCGCCCGCCGCTCATGTGACGCTGCCCGGATGTCCGCCGACGAACGCCGCCTGAGCAGCCCTCCCGAAGCCTCCCGCCTCCGCGTGGTTTTCGTCATCGGCACGATGGCA
>JAWXBB010000358.1:0-12322 GCA_034439795.1 Planctomycetaceae bacterium
ATCGGACGCGTCGCGGCCGAGTTTGCTGCGCGCGACGTGCGCCCGCTGCACGGTGACTCCGCCCGAGCAGTACGCCTTGTCCAGCGAGCCGACCGGCAGATAAGCAGGAAACGAACGGAACTTAGACGGCGGCGACGTCACCTGGTGATAGCCGTGGACGGCGAACGGCCCGCCGGCGAGCTTGTTCCGCCAGTCGTTGGTGTCGCCGATGATCAGCGTCGGCAGATGGGCGTGGGCGCGGAACAGATGGTGCTCCAGCAGCCGCCGCACCTGCCATTGCCGCTCGTGCTCGGCGAGCCCCAGGTGCCAGTTCACCAGCCGGAACGGTCCGAGCGGCGTAGCGATGACCGCCCACTGCGCACCGCGCGGCTTCTTATTCCGCAGCGTCAGCGAGACCTGATGCTGCTCCTCGAACGGCCACCGCGACAGCAGCAGATTGCCGTAGCCGCCGTCGGCGACCTTCACGTTGGACTGGTAGCAGTGGCAGTCGAACTGGAACCGCTCGCAGAGCAGTTCCGGCTGGTTGTGGAACGCCGACCGCTTGACGTTGCGGTCGACTTCCTGCAGGCAGAGGAAATCGGGCTGCTCGTGCTCGATGACGGCGAGGATGCGCTCCAGCCGGTAGCGCCGATCGCGTCCGCCGATCCCCTTGTGGATGTTGTAGCTGAGGACGCGCATTCGAGAGAAAATCCAAATCACAAAGGCCAAATCTCAAGCCAATTACAAATCCAAAACTCCAATAATAGACTGATGGTTCGCATCAAGCCATTTGGAATTTGGCGATTGGATTTTCCTTGGAATTTGGAGTTTGAGATTTGGAACTTTACGTCAGATCCGACAACGGCCCGTCGCCGCAGAAATCGGGGTTGCCGAACTTGTCGATGCGGTGTCCGAACGCGTGTGCGATCGACAGCAGCAGCCGGTTGTGCGGCTTTTTGTCATATTTGACGGACCGGCCCATCTTGAAGCCGAGGCCGTTGCCGACCAGCACGAACGGAATGTTGTCCTGCGTGTGGTTGTTCCCCTGGCCGAGCTCGTTGGTCCAGATGACCGTGGTGTTGTCGAGCAGCGTGCCGTCGCCGCCCGGTTCCGGGGTCTCGGCGAGCTTCTGCACCAGGTAGGCGAGTTGCTCGCAGTACCACTTGTTGATTTTGGTCAGCTTCTCCTGCGCGGCGTCGTCGCTGTCGGGGGTGTGCGACAGTTCGTGGTGGCCTTCGTCGATGCCGATCCACCGCATCTTCGCCTGGCCGACGGAGTTCGTCAGTTGCAGCGTGGCGATGCGGGCGAAATCGGCCCCGAAGCTGTGGACCAGCAGGTCGATCTGCATCCTGGTCAGCTTGGGCATGTTGTCGTTCTCGTCCCGGACGCCGGGATCGAGCGTCGGCACCGCATGGCCGCTGGCGGCTTCCACGGACGATTTCAGCTCCAACTCGAACTCGCGGACGAGCGTCGCATGTTCTTCGAGCAGAGCGCGATCCTGGGCGCTGACCAAAGGCGTGATCTTGCGGAACTCGTCCTGCAGCTCGTCGAGCACGCTCTTCAGACTCGCCCGGTCCTGCACCTGGCCGTACAGCTTGGCGAACATCTGGTACGGATCGTCGATCGGCGCGACCGGCCTGTTCGGGCCGGAGTACACCATGCGGGTCCAGGTGTCGGCCCGTTCGGGAACGAGCACGCCGAATTCCAGCGAGCCGAACCGCGTCCGTGTGGCCGCGTCGGCTTGCAGGAACGTCTTCAGTTCCTGGTCGATCGAATGCCCGCTGGCCCAACCGGCGGGAGTGTGCGAGCCGCCCTGGATGTTGCCGGGAAACAGTTCGATGCCGGTCAGCAGGCAACCCATGCCGCGCATGTGATTGTCGCCGTCGCCGCGGATCTTGTCGCAGACCCCCTTCAGGATCAGCGTGCGGTCGCGGAACGGTTCGAGCGGCGTGAGGCTTTCCTTGAACGCCGTCAGTTCGCCGGCTTCGTCGGGCCAGAATGTCTTGGGGACGATGCCGTTCGGGCTGAACAGCACGACCAGCCGCTGCTTCCGCGCCGACTGGTTCACGAACCCAAAGCTCTGCAAATTGCAGACGAACGGCAGCACGGCGGTGCTGAGGCCCAGTTCTTTCAGGAAGTCGCGACGGGTGCGGTAGGCATGCATGGGCGGAAGTCCTGTGTCACGCGGCAGTGCGGCTGGCAGTTTAGGGCGTGGGCTGGGGAGGCGTCAACGCGGCGACGAGGCTGATCTCCACCAGCAGCTTGCGGATGTCGTAATTCTGTTCGACGAACTTGCGGGTCAACTCGGCGTTCACATTCGGACCATACGCGCGGATCGGCTGCTTGACGGTGAAGTGGAACAGTTGCTCGACGAACGCCAGGTGCGTCTCGTCGCTCGCGGCCAGGAATGTCGCCAGGTCGCGGACGCCGGCAAACTTCACCTCGGCCCCGGTGCGGGTGAGATAGGTCCCGGTGGCGTCGATCGGCTTCCCGTGCTCCTCCTGCCGGTATCGGCCGACGGCGTCGAAATGCTCCAGCGTAAATCCGAGCGGGTTGATCATGTTGTGGCAGGTCTGGCAGGCCTCCGCCTCGGTCTGCAGCAGCACTCGCTCGCGCGTCGTCATGTCGGCGTGCAGCTCGGGGGCCAGCGGCGCGACGGCGACCGGCGGTGGTCGCAACGATCGGCCCAGCACGTTCCGCGCGAGGAACACACCGCGATGAATCGGCGAACTCGTCGACGTGTACGCGAACCCGGCCAGCAGATACGGATGCGACAGCACCCCCGCCCGCGATTCCGGGTTCAACGCCATCTTCCTGAACGGCGGATCGACGCCCGGCGACAGGGCATCGGCCGGCAAATCGGCTCCATAGAAACTCGCGAGCCGGCCGTTCAGATAGACAGATTCGTCGAGCAGCAGCTTGCGGAAGTCGCCCCCTTCGCGCCAGATGACGTCATCGAGGAACAACTCCAGCGACGTCCGCAGATCGGAGACGACCGCCGCGTCGAACTCCGGGTACTTCGACGGGTCTTTGGCGATGTCCTGCAAGTGATCGAGCTTTAACCACTGCCGCAGGAACTCCCGCAGCTTGGCCTGTGCGCGGAGATCGCTCAGCATCTGGTCGGCCCGCCAGCGCAGATCGCCTTCGCTCTTCAGATCGTTCTTGGCGGCGGCCTCCAGTAGCGACTGGTCGGGAATCGAGTCCCACAGCGCGAATGACAGCCGGGCGGCCCGGTCGTAGCCGTCGTCGCTCGCGGTGATGTCCCGATACAGAAACCGCGGCGACATCAACGTGAGCAGCACGCTCCGTTTGACGGCGACCAGCGGGTCCGCACCGTCGGCAAAGTGCCGGTCCACATACATGGCCCGTTGCTCGTCGGACAGCGACCGGCGGAAGGCCCGCTCGGCGAACGTGCCGCAGAACTCGCGGTACTTGGCTTCGCGGTCGGTGGTCTCGCGCTTGATGCCCGCCAGGTCGCGGAGGTTCTTGAGGACGTAGTCGGCGGTCTCGATCGCCGCACTGGTGGCCGCCTCGTCCCATTCCTTCGAGACCGACGTGCCGCGCTCGTAACCGACGCTGCGGTCATCCGGCGGGAACGGTGCGGCGACGACATACGTTTCGGGGAAACTCTGCGTCGACAGGCACCGGGCCGGCAATATGTCCAACACTTGATGCGGCGGTTGCCACATCAAGGCGATGTTCGCCCGCTTCTCGCGCGACTTCAGATATTCGATCCTGAGCGGATACGCCCGGCCGCCGAGCAGCTTGATCCGCCCGCGGAAGTCGGTGTCGGAGCCGGACCGCACCCAGGCGTCGACCAACGGCGTTTCGGTGTCGTTGATCCACAGCTTGACCGCGTTGTCGGTGCGAATCAGGAATTCGTACTCGCCGGTCTCGGGGGCGAACACCGACCCCTCCCAGCGCATGCCGAACTCTTTCGGCTCGATCTGCGGATCGGGGCTCCCTTCGCCGAAGTCGAACTGCACGACGAGGTCGGTCCGCTCGAGGACGCGGTCCTTCTTGTCCCAGACTTTTCGCGACTTGGCGTAGGTGCACTTCAGGCCGCGCTCGTCGCCCCACTGGCTGGTCCAACGGAAGCTGCCGATCAGGTCGGCGACCGATTCCTGATACTGCCGGACCGTCAGCCGCGACAGCTCGATCCGCGCCGGCTTGATGCGGGCCTGCGCGAGGGTCGAGTAAAAGGCGTCGTAGATGTATTCCGCGACCGCAGCGGCGTCCGGGGCGCTGCAATCCTCCGGCGAGCCTTTGGGCATCGACTTGTCGATGTACTGCGACAGCTCCTTGACTGACTTGTCGCCGGCGAGGGCCTGCCGGTATTCCGTCGCAGTCCCTTCCCCGCGATCGCCGTGGCAGCTCGCGCAGTGCGTCCGAAAGACGACCGCCCCGCGGCTCTCGTCGGCGGACGCAGCGCCCGCGGCGAGCAGCATCAGGAGAGTCAGGCAGCCGATGATCGGAAGCGGGCGGGACATTACCATCTCACTGAGCGCCTCGGATGTGAGGGTCGGCTGCGGGACAGCCGGTCAATCGGGCAGGAAAACTTGGCGGGCACGGAGTTCGACGAGACCGGGGGGCGATATCGCCGCTCTCCGATCTGTTCAGTATATCATCGGACAATCGCGAGAACAGCCCCTGATGGCCAGCCGTCGCCGAATCCAATCAGTCCCGACTTTCGACCGCGGGGCGGGCTGGGCGAATCAGGCGGGCGTCGCACCAGTTGGCATGATCGCCAAGGTCGAGGTTTTCGCCAGACTCGACGCCGACTTCCAGCCGCGCGACGCCGCCGATCTCCACGCGGACCGCCGCCGCCGGTTCGCCGCCGCGGACCCGCTGCCGCAGCAGCTCGCGGCCGTCCCCCCGGACGACGTACACGCAATCTCCGGTTTTGCCCGTGACCGGATCGAGCAACAGTTCCGCGGCGAACTGCCCGGCGTCGAGATCGGCGACGTCGAACAGCAGCCGCGTCCCGGCCTGCATGCCCAGCCCCTTCGCCTCCCGCAGCGACGCCGTCTGCAACGTCCGCCCCATGACGCTCCGGTCCGCCTGCCACGGCCGCGGCAGGGCGACGATGGTCTCGCTGCGGACCTCCACCGGCGTCAGGTTGGAGAGAAACCGCAACCGATCCGACGCGACTTCGATCCGCTCAACATCAGTCCAATGGACGGAGAGATCAACATCAGTTGTGACACGACATCGCAGTGAGTCGTCATCGTTGACCACCAGAGCCGACGACGGCACGAGCGATCCGTCGGTGAGACGCACGCCGAACCGCGGTTGCGGCGGCGCTTTATCGGCCGTTTGCGTCGTCACGAAACCCAGGCACACGGCCCGCGAGACATTGCGGACTTCGTCCATCCATTCCATGCGGACCTGCTCGGCCGCGACCGCTTCGAGATACCCGCGGATCACCGTCGGCGCGGCGTTCACCATCAACAACAACCGGTCGTGCTTCTCATCGCGCTGAGCGATCTCCGCCACGAACGCCGGCGGCGGCGCGGTCGGCGACCACCAGACGGCCCGGACGGCCTCCAGCGGCAGCGTCCAGGTTTCGTCTTTTGAGCGGATGATGCGCACCTGCTCGCTGTCGATGGCAACATCGGCCGCGATGATGCGGCCAGTGTCCAGCCAGATCTGCACGGGGCGCGACGCCGAATCGGCCGATGTCGCGACGACCTTGACGGGGCTGATCCAGCGGACGTCATCCACCGACAAGCGACGCTCGCCGATCAACAATTCGCCGTCAGGAGAGAACGACACCGCAGCGGCATCGAGCACCGCGCCATCGACCAGCGTGACGGTCACCGGTTCCGCGGCAACAACAGCGCTGGCCGCCAGCAACACGGTGAGACACACGAGACTTCGCCACCGTCGATAAGTTGTCTTTCGCTCGGTCCCCTCGCCCCCGTCTTCGGGGGAGAGGGTTAGGGTGAGGGGGCCGAGTGAAAACGAAAGGCCCGCGAAACCGCAAGCGTATCTTGGATGACGCTTGCGGTTTCGCGGCGTTTCCGAATGCCCCCTCACTTCGTCGCATCCTCGGCCGGTTGCTGGAAGCTGCGGTAATACTGCTCGATCAGCGCCCGGTACTGCAGCGGCAACTGCTCCTTCGCGGCGTTGAACGCCTTGGGATCGTCGACCCTTTGGCTGAGATCCACCCAGGCGCTGCGCGGGCCGGTCCGTTCGGTGATGCGGGCCGCTTGCGACGTGCCGCTGCTGTTGCCGGGGGCCGCGCCCCCTTGTCCCGAGCCGCCCGGCTTGCTGCCGTTGCAGGATTTGCACCCCTTGCAGTCGCCGCACTTCTTCTCGAGTTCGTCGATCAGTTCGGTGAGCAACGCGACGACGTCGTCCTGCACTTCCTGCGTCTGCCGGCCGGTTTCGGTGAGGTGCAATTGCCGTCGCGAGAAATCCATCTTGGCGTGGATATCGGTCAGCAGATCGAACTCGGCTTCGTCCAGATCGGCGAGCAGCGTTTCCGCCCGGTTGCGGTCGCGTTCGGGGGCGGCCGGGTAGTTCCGCAGGAAACGCTTGAGCGCCCGGCGGGCCTGCGACCGGTTGAGCACCGCCGCCGCGGCCTGGCCGCGGAGGAACCACGCCTCGGCCTGACGGACGGTGTCGTCTCCGTGCTGGTCGAGCAGATCGACGAGTTGGGCGAGCGCGTCTTCGTGGCGCTCCTCGGCGATGTACGCCCGCGCCACGAGGAACCGCGCCTCGGCCGACAGGAACGGATTGGGCGATTCAACCAGCGATTGGAACTTCGCACGGGCGGCCGGGAAGTCTTCGTCCGACAGCGCATGCAGACCCGCGGCATAGTCGGCGGAAATCAGCGCGAGCGCCGCCGAAAGCGACGTCGCCGCCTGCGAGTCGTCATTCAACGTCGCTTTGAGTTTCCCAACGGCGGCATCGCGGAGATCGTCCCCCAAGGCGGCGTCATCGCGGACGACGGGGATCAACCGTTCGATCACGGTCCGCGGCGCGGCGTCTTCGGCGCAGGCGGGCCACGCCACAAGCACCAGACCGCACAGCACGGACAGGGTTCGCATCGTCATCGAGAATACTCCGGCAAAAGTAGGCCGGTCACTCCGTGACCGGAAGCCCTTATCGTAGGGTGGGACGAGTCTTCGAGTCCCACCACATCGGTGGTTGATCGTTGGTGGGACTCGAAGACTCGTCCCACCCTACCAATCCATCACTCCAACCCCGGTTCCGCCGGGGCCGCTTTGGTGCGGACGAGAATCTGGCCGGTCATCTGCACGAGGTCGCGCTGCAACTGCGTCATCCGGGCGACTTCGGAACGTTGCAAATCGACCAGTTCCCCCGCCGGGCGCTGATCGTCGAAGGCTTTCGTCTGGCGGTTCACTCGGACCTGCAAGGCCCTCAGCAGCTTCAACTCGGCAGTGTTGGGGAGCAGGCACGGCTTGCACTGGCCGTTGCCGGGCTTCCCTTCGCCGCCGCCGTTTTTCTTGGCGACTTCGAGGGCCTCCAGCAACTCGGCGAGCGTTTGCTCGGCCTCCTGTTGCCGGCGCTGCGTCTCTTTGCCCGTCGCCTGCCGGTCGAGCAGCCCGGCGATGTGCGTGAGGTTGCCGCGGAGGTCGGCGACCACGATCGGGAACGAGATGCTGCTGCCGTCCTCTTCGATCAGCCGCAATGCTTCGCCGGCGCGATCGGCGAGGGCTTTCTCCTCTTCCGACAGCCGCCGCAACGTCACACGGTCCCCGCGGCGGAGTTCGCCCCCGTCCTGGGCGTTCCGTTCGATGTCGAGGCGGGCAGTCTCGGCGGTGGCGGCCTGTTGCCGGGCGAGCATGTCGCGGAAGATGTCTTCCAGGCGGACGATGGTTTCGTCGCGCATCTTCTCGCCGAGTTCCTCCAGCCGCTTCTCCAACTCGGCTTGCGCCTTCTTGAGTTCTTCCTGAGCCTGTTGTTGCTGCTTCTGGGCGGAACTGGGGGAATTCTTCTTCAGCGATTGCGAGGCCGACGCCATCGACTGGCACGCGCCGCCGAGACAGTTCTTGCACGCCGAACACGCCCCGGCCGAGGCCGGTTTCGCCGCCGCCTGTGACTGGCTGACCTGATCGCTGAGCGACTGCGTTTTCTGCGCGGTCACGTCCTGCTGTTCGGCGATCTTCTCAAATTCCTCGGCGGGCGGCTTTTTGAGCCGGTCCCGTTCCCGTTCGAGCTCCGCCAACGCCTTCTTCAACTCGGCGATGGCCCGCTCCTCCTGCTGCTGGGCTGACTTGCCCCGCAACGCGGCAAGATGCGTTTCCGCCTCCGTCTGCCGTTTCGCCGCGTCTTCGAGCGGCTTCTGTCCCGGTTGCGGCGCGACGGCGGAGTCCGTCGGTGTCGCAGCAGCCTCATTCGGTTTGCCGTCACCGGGCGGTTTGGCGATGTCCTTCGCGACGAACTCTGTGTCGTTCCGCAGTGTCTGTTGCGGTCCGGCGAGTTCCGCCAGTGTGCTGATGCTCTGGGCGCGGGTCGTCGCCGTCTGCCGGGCCAGCGACTCCTGCCGGCGGATCAATTCCTTGACCGCTTCAATCTGCTGGTCGATCTTCTGCTGCGTGGCTTCCGGCTTGTCGAGCTTCTGCGTCTCCTGCTGTTGACGCTGTTCCTCTTTAATGAGCATCGACAGTTGCTGGTGCCACGCCTTGAGCTGTTCGATCTCGGCCCGACGTTCTTCGCGCTCGGGGTCGTCGCTCATGAGGATGTTGAGCAGCTTGCGGACGTCGGTGACGACCTGCTTCTGCTCCGTGCCGGCGACGTCCAGCTTTGTGCCGTCGAGCATCTTGACGATTTCGCGCATCCGCTGCTCGACCAGCAGCGACTTCGATTCCTCGAACGCCTTCACGAGCCGCGCAGCCTTCTCCGGCTCGGTGGCCTCCAGCGATTTGGCGAGGGCGAGGAAGCTCCGCTCCACATCCTGCATCAGCCGGGCCACCCGCTGCTGCCGCACGCCGAGGGCGCTGTCGGGATCGGCCGCCGCCGGGGCTTGCGCCAGTGCCGCCAAGGGGGCCAGCACGACCAGCAGGCACGCCACCGAGAGAGATCGCAGACCGCACATCGTCGGAACTCCAACCGAGCGGCGGGATCGGACATCTTTGCATTAGTCTAACGTGCGTGGCCTGTGGAACAAGATGGCGTTTCAGGATTCCGCGGGGGCTTCATTGCTTGCAAAGCTTTCGTAGGGTGCAGTCGAGGCTTTGCGAGGCTTACCCCGAACGCTCCCCGAAGTGGGTGAGCCTCGAAGACTCGACTGCACCCTACAAGACAAGATGGAGGACGCCCCCTCCCGGACTCTGGACGATTGCCGTGGCGAGAATTATCATCGTCGCCTGTCGGCGTCCGTCGCGGCGTCGGCCCCGTGTCCCGTTCGCAAGGATTCGCCCCGAATGCCGAATGTCACGTTCGTCGCCGAGAAGAAGACCATCGAAGTCCCCGCCGGTGCGAATCTGCGGACGGAGGCGATGAAGGCGGGGGTCCAACTGTATCCCTTCCCGCACAATTATCTGAATTGTTTTGGGAACGGCCTGTGCTGCAGTTGCCGGGTGCTTGTCAAAAAGGGCCTGGAGAACTGCTCGCCGCAGAGCGGGTTCGAGAAGCTGGCGATGTTGACGAACCCGAATCCGCTCGTGTTCTTCGCCCGGATCGGTCACGAGCAGGATCTGAGGCTCGCCTGCCAGATGCGCGTCAACGGCGACATCGAGGTTGAGACGAAACCCGCGATGAACTGGCACGGCGAAAAGTTCTGGGGGTGATCTCTTCTCACACCAACCCGAAGCGTGAGCGAGGGCGAGCGCTCCCCCGCCGCACCGGACGTGACGGTCACGAAGTCCTCGACGTGACCGTGCGGGTGCTCATTCGGCACGGCCACGTCGAAGACTCGTGGCCGTGCCAGTCGGCCCACGGCAGGAAGCCTTCGCCCTCGCTCACGCTTCGGGTTAGTGTTTCAGACCACCGCCGGCATCATCCGCCGGGCGGCGGCGATCGCGGCCCAGATTTCGTCCGGCTGCAACGGCTTCGAGATGAAGCCGTCCATGCCCGCGGCGAGGCACGCTTCGCGGTAGTCCTGGCCGGCGTGGGCCGTCATCGCGTAGATCGGCACGTGGCCGCCGCGCTTGGCTTCGAGCGCGCGGATCACCTTCGTCGCGCCGAGGCCGTCGAGTTCCGGCATCTCCATGTCGAGGAACACAATGTCGAATTTGTCCGGCTGCCACGCTTCCACCGCCTGCCGACCGTCGTCCACAGTCATCACCTGATGCCCGCGCAGCTCCAATAACCCCGCGGCGACCTCGAGGTTCACCGGGCTGTCGTCGGCCAGCAGAATTCGCAACGGCTCATCGTCGATCTGGTGACCAACAGCACCTGAAGCTGTGCCGATGACTGACGTCGGATGCAGAATCTCCGCGATCGCATTCAGAATCTCGCGCGGCTTCGCAGGCTTCGTCAGCGCGGACTTGAGACCGAGCGCGGCGAGTTCCTCGACGGCGATCTGCCGGCCCGCGGGCAGCAGCACGATCGCCGGAATGCGTGCGGACGACAGTTGCCCCAACTGCGTCTGCATCAGTTCCTGCAAGCCCGCGGGGTTCTCCTGCGGACTGACGTCGATGACTGCGACCCCGATGTCCTGCTGCGCATCCCCCTTCCACAACCACTCCAGCAAGGCCTCTTCCAAATGCTCGGCGGCGTGCAGCGGGTAGCCGGCCGGTTCGAGAATTTCGGCGTACGCCGCCCGTGCGGACGAGTTGCGGGCGATCACCAGCACGCCGGGTTGCGAGGTTGGCGGTGCGATGGCGACAGCGGCTGTGCTCGGCAGTCCCAGCGTGATCTCGACGTGGAACGTGCTGCCGACGCCGGGCGTGCTGTCCACCCAGATTTTGCCCCCCATGAGCGCGGTCAGTTGCGATGAAATCGACAGCCCCAGCCCGGTGCCGCCGAATTTCCGGGTGGTCGAGCTGTCGCTCTGGCGGAAGGCCTCGAAGATCGAGCGTTGCTTGTCCCTGGGGATGCCGATGCCGGTGTCGCGGACCTGCAGATGAATGACAGCCTGCGTTTCGAGCCGTTGCCGGACCGACGCCGTCACCACGACTTCGCCGCGCTCGGTGAACTTGAGCGCGTTGCCGACGAGGTTGACGATGATCTGCCGCAGCCGGCCGGGATCGCCCTGCAACGTCGCGGGCAGATCGCGATCCAGGTGCATGACGAGGTCGATGGACTTCTTCGCCGCCTGCACGGCGAGCAAACGGCAGGCGTCGCCGACGATGTCGGACAGCGGGAACGGAATGGATTCCAGCTCCATCCGCCCGGCTTCGATCTTGGAGAAATCGAGAATGTCGTTGAGCAGCGTCAGCAGCGCATGGGCCGATTCCTTGACGATCGTCAGGTAATTCTTCTGCTGCGGCGTGAGGGCGGTGTTGAGCGCGAGTTCCGTCATGCCGATCACGCCGTTCATGGGCGTGCGGATTTCGTGACTCATGGTGGCGAGGAAGCGGCTCTTGGCTTCGCTGGCCGCCTCGGCGGCGAACTTGGCCTCCTGCAATTCGTCCTGTGCTTCGCGCAACTGGTTGGCGATGCGCTCCAGCTCGCGGTTCGAGCGGGCCAGTTGCTGACTGCGCGATTCCGCGGCCGCGGTCCGTTCGGCGACGCGTTCCTCCAACGTGGCATTCAGCCGTTGCAGCTCGGCGAAGCCTTCGGCGTTTTCGAGGGCGGCCCCGGCGATCGCGGCGATGAAATCGGCGATGCGGTCCTCGTCCGGACCGAACAGCCCCTGCACGTGTTCGTGCGCGACGTACAGCACGGCGACCACGGTCTGCCGGACGAGCAACGGCACGCACAGCAGCGAGCCTTCGATGGTCTCGTCATTGCCCACGGTCGTGCGCGACGCCGTCTCGCGCCCGAGCGACACCGCCTTACGGCCCTCGATCGCGCGGTCCACCAACGACTGATGCAGTTCCCCTGCCACCCGGCCGGTGACCAGTTTCAACTCGGTCCCGCGATTGATCGCCGTCAATTCGAGAACAGCGCACGTCTCGCACCGCAGGAGTCGCATGGCCGACGTGTGAACCAGATCGAACACGGCGTTGGGAACCAGTTCAGTGGCGATCGCGCGGCCGTCGTCGAGAATTGTGTCGAAGCGATCCAGCAGCGACAGATTCGCCACCGGACGCGGGCCGTCGGCGGACGATGTCATCGTCCGCTCTTCGCTGGCCTGGAAGTCGCCCCATTGCCGTTCCGCTTCGGCCAACTCGACGGCATTGATCGGCCAACCAAGCTCCTTCGCGATCCGCGCCTGTTCGAGCACGGTCTGCACGACTTCCCACCGGGACTGCCGCCGCCGGGC
>JAWXBB010000359.1:0-9876 GCA_034439795.1 Planctomycetaceae bacterium
ACCGACGTGCATCTGGAGCCCAAAGAGGGGGAGACCGGCGTCCGGCTGCGCATCGACGGCGTGATGTATCCCGCCGAGCCGTTCGACCGCCCGACCGGCGACGCCATCGTCAACATCTTCAAAGTCCTGTCGGCGATGGACATCACCGAACGCCGCAAGCCGCAGGACGGCAGCTTCCGAGCCGAGATGGAGGGCCGCGAGATCGACTTCCGCGTCGCCTCGCAAG
This sequence comes from Planctomycetaceae bacterium, assembly GCA_034439795.1. Lineage (GTDB taxonomy): Bacteria > Planctomycetota > Planctomycetia > Planctomycetales > Planctomycetaceae > DSVQ01. Next base: position 227 of record JAWXBB010000359.1, read on the forward strand.
GGCTGCAAGTCGGCGAGAAGATGAGCATCCGCATCCTCGATCAGGGGAACTCGGTCCGCCGGCTGTCCGACCTCGGCATGCGGAAGCAGATGCTCGATTCGCTCGTGCAGGTCACGCAGCAGCCGCACGGCTTGTTCCTCTCCTGCGGCCCCACCGGCGCCGGCAAGTCGACCACGCTGTACGCCGCGCTGCACGAGATCAACGCCTTCGAGAGCAACATCATCACGGTGGAAGACCCCGTCGAATACAAAATGGAGAACGTCACTCAGATCGAGATCAACACCAAGGCCGGGCAGACGTTCGCCAACTCGCTCCGCAGCATTCTGCGGCAGGACCCCGACGTGGTGATGATCGGCGAAATCCGCGACGGCGAGACTGCCAAGATCGCCTGCCAGGCGGCGAACACCGGCCACATGGTGTTCTCGACGGTCCACGCCAACGACACGATTTCCGCCGTGTCGCGGCTCGTGGATCTCGGCGTCGAGCCGTTCCTGCTGGCCGATTCGCTGTCGGCGATCCTGGGCCAGCGGCTCGTCCGCAAGCTGTGCGACGAATGCAAGGCGGCGTACAAACCCACCGTCGATGAAATCCAGCGCGCGGGGCTGCCGGCCGACAAGGTCGACAAGTTCTTCCGCCCTCCCAAGGGTTCGACAGAGACCTGCCCGACGTGCAACGGGCTGGGCTATCTCGGCCGGATGGGGGTGTACGAGCTGCTGGTCATCACCGACCGCATCCGCGACCTCGTCCGCGAAAAGACGAGCATGACCACGGTGAAAGCCGAAGCCCGCAAGAACGGCATGCTGTACATGAAGGAAGAGGGCCTCCGCCTCGTCGTCAAGGGGATCACCTCGCTCGACGAACTGCTCCGCGTCGTGAAATGACTCTCAGAAGCCCGGGGATTGCCATCCCTGGGCGTCGTGCCTCCGATGTCCATTTTTGATTGAGCGCTCGCATGATCGACATGATCCTCCTCGCGATCCTCGCTGCCGTCACCTGGTTCGTCGCCAGCGAGGGAGCATGGACCGCCGGGACGACGTTCATGTGCGTCCTCGTCTCCGCGTTGCTGGCGATGAACTTCTTCGAGCCGCTGACGCTCATTCTGGCCCGCACCCTGCCCGCTCAGGACGCGCGGCTGGACATGATTTCGCTCGTCGGCCTGTTCGCCGCGTTCGTGTTTCTGTCCCGGCTGGCCGCGGAACGGATGGCCCCGACCTACGTGCAGGTGCCCGGCATGGTCGACAACGTCGGCCGCTGGGCCTTCGCGTTCGGCACGGGCTACGTCACGATGGCGTTCCTGCTCACCGCGCTGCACACCACCCCGCTGCCGCGCGAGTTTCTGGGTTTCAAGCCCGAACGCGCGAACCTGTTCGGCATGGCGCCCGACCGGCAATGGCTGGGCTTCACGCAGTACGTCACCGAAAAGGCGTTCGCCCGGTACGATGTGGCCCTGCAGATGGGCGCCCCGGTCGGCACGCCGCACGCCTTCGACGGCCAATTCATGGCAGTCGGCGACGCGACCAAGCCGTATCCGAACCTCATCTGGGCGTCGTTCCCCATCCGCTACGCCACGCGCCGCAGCCAGTTCTCGAACGGCGGCATCGTGACCATGCAGCCGACCGCCCCCGTGCGACCCGCCGCCGCCCCGTCACCCGGCGGCGGTGCGCCCGCCGGTGGTGGCGGCAGCGTTGGTTTCTGAGCCAATCCCAGCCCGGAGCGCCAGCGACGGCGTCTTCGTTTTTGGAAACATCGACAGGAAACAAAGCCGCCGTCGCTGGCGCTCCGGGCTGGGATGATCGCTACTTCGCCGCCTTCAGATACGTGCCATCCAGCTTGTCGCACGACCACAAGAGGCCGCGGGTGACCAGATCCAGATACCGCCCATCGGCCACGGTTTGCGTGTTGTGACCGAGCGTTGTCGCAAACACACGGGTCTTGTCGCGGTAGTTGTTCGTCCAGACGACGACGCTCTCCGCCGTCGTGTCCTGTCCCTGACGGTTCTTGTACGACTGCGTTCCGCGGGCGAGCGCCGTCGCGGTGTCGAGCAACTTTCCTTCGCTGTTGTTGTACAGCTCTTCGTTGATCGTGGTCCATCCGGCGAGACCGCGTGTAATCGCGCTGTCGGACGCCGCGTACTTGATCTCGATCGGCGTCTGCGGGCCGTGGCCGGTCGATTGCAACCCGGTGAACTCGAACCACGGCGTGACCGCTTTCGGATAGCCCTCGGTGCGATACGAGTGCATGCCGCAGTGCAGCAGCACCGCGGGGAGTCCCTGCCGGTGCGGCTCCAGAATCCGCTCGACGAGCGCCAGGTCCTTCACGTCCGACGTGCACTCGTCGTGAATGACGACGTCGAACCCCCTGGCCCAATCCGGCTTCTCGTACACCGGGTTGAGATGCGTCGTCGCCCGGTCGGGATCGTAGGCGACCGTCACCTCGACGTGCGCCCGCTCGGCCAGCCCCTTCGCCAGCAGCTCGCTCTGGGCGGCGTAATCGTGACAACACCCGCCCAGCACCAGCAGCGCCTTGAGCGGCTTGACGGGTTCGGCGGCGGACGCTGCGCCGGCGAGTGACAACGACGCGACGACGGCGATCATCAGCGACACAACACGAGACGTGCGACACATGGGCGGAACTCCGGTTGAAGCAGCGAAAGTGAAGCCGAATGCCAGTCCGAAACGACTCTGCGGCTTTCGTAGCATGTCGCGACTTTTCCGCAATCGCAAGGCGCGATTAAACGGGCACAGCGGTCTGTCGTACGGGACTCCCCCGCATGATCCATCCTCCGCCGAGCACACGGTCGTCGTCGTACAGCACGACCGCCTGTCCGGGGGCGACGCCGAATTGCGGCTCGTCGAACTGCACCGACAGCGTGTCGCCCTGCGTGGTCACCGTCGCCCACGCGGCGTCGTGCTGATAACGGATCTGCGCGCGGCACCGGAACGACGCCGGCAAACTGTCGTCGTGCCAGTTGACGCGGTCGGCGGTCAGGCCGTCGCACGCCAGGTCGTCCTTCGTCCCCAGCACGACCTGCCGGGTCGCGGCGTCGATGCGGATCACGAACCGCGGCTCGCCGAACGTGATTCCTAATCCGCGGCGCTGGCCGATGGTGAACCGCTCAAAACCGGGATGCCGGCCGAGCACATTGCCCGCCGTGTCGACGAACTCCCCCGCGGTGTCGGTCACGCCGCGGTAGCGTTCGAGGAAGCCGGCGTAGTCGTTGTCCGGCACGAAGCAGATTTCCTGACTGTCCGGCTTGGTCGCCACCCGCAGGCCCGCCTCGGCGGCGAGTTCGCGAATCTGGGGCTTGAGAAAATCGCCGACTGGGAACACGATCCGGTCGAGCAGCTCGCGCGCGATGCCGAACAAGACGTACGACTGATCCTTGCCGGGATCGCGGCCCCGGACGAGCCGGCGGTGACCGCGATCGTCGTCGATCAGCCGCGCGTAATGTCCGGTGGCGATGGCGTCGGCCCCGACCGACTGCGCGAACTCCCACAGCTTGCCGAACTTCAGCCAGTTGTTGCACATCACGCACGGGTTGGGCGTGCGGCCGGCGAGATACTCGTCGGCGAAGTAATCCTTGATGCGGCCGAAGGCGTCCTGAAAGTTTAGCGCGTGGAACGGGATGTCGAGCGCATCGGCGACTCTGCGGGCATCGGCGGCGTCGCTCGCCGAGCAGCACCCCTGCTTGTTCGCCTTCGCCGTCATGATGGGCAACGCCGGCCCGGTGCCGGTGTGACAGACGTAATCGTCGGTCGCCCCGGACCGCATGAACAGTCCGACGACCTCGTACCCCTGCCGCTGGAGCAGCACGGCCGCCGCCGAACTGTCCACACCGCCGCTCATCGCCAGCACAATCCGCCGGGGCATGGACCGCACCAATCAAGTCATTGTCGGACCCGAGGCACTGCATGGCCCGCGGTCCGATCTGTGCCACCATGAATCAGGGCGTGCCTTCCACCAACTGAAACAATCGCGGTGACGCCTGAATCGGCTGAAAAAAGTCTTTGGGATAGAGATAGTCTTCACCGGAGTTGTCCACGACGCGCAGCAGTCCGAGCTGCGCGGCGGCATGATCTCGGCGGACCCGGTAGACCTTCAGCGGCTCCAAGTCGACGTTTCCGCCGGTCTTGACGCAGACGACGTACCGCAACCGCGCCGACGTCAGTCCGGGAAGCCGCGATTTCGGCCGGCTAGTCGACGAACCGCTTGATTTTGAAGTCTTTTTTGCCAATGCCGTGGGCTTCATACCAGTGGACTTCCGCCCGGCGTTCCGTCCCGTCGAACAAGCGAATCCGGGCGATTCCCTTGAGTTTCCGCCATGCGCCGACGCCATGCCGCTTTCGCAGCATGGCCCGTGATTTCACGCCCTGTCCGCAGGCGATCACGGAAATCTGCGTGATGTCGCCGATGATCTCAAAATACATCGGCGTCATCTCGCCCAAGCCGGTGATCATCGGGCATCTGCCGATGACTCGCCGTCAATCGAGAATATCCGCCTGACGGTCGAAGTCAATCCGCTTAGGGAGATCCGCTGCGCAATACCTCGGCGGCTAGAGTTGGCTCCGTCGCAATCAGCCCCGTTTGCAGCAGCGCCCTGACGAAGTCGCGGGCGATCGGGCCGGCGGTTTTTCCGCCTGAGCCGCCGTGTTCGAGGACCACCGCGAACGCGACGCGGGGATGGTCGGCGGGGGCGTAGCCGGCGAACCAGGCGTGGTCGGGACGGCCGCCGCCGGATTCGGCGGTGCCGGTTTTGCCGGCGATGGCCACCTCGTCGAGCCGCACCGTTTTGTAACCGGTGCCGTGCGAGTCCTGCACGACGCGGTCCAGCCCTTCGCGAATGGCGGCGAGTGTTTCAGGGTGCAAACCGGCAATCGGTTGCGGATCGGGATGCGCAAACACCGGACGGACGTCACTGCCGAGCGGATCTTCGACGGTCGTCGGCCCACCATCAGCGACGAGATGCGGCGTCACCAAGGCCCCGCCGTTGGCGATGGCGGCCATCATTCGCGCGATCTGCAACGGCGTGGCCGTCAACGTCGACTGACCGATGGCGAGACCCAATGTGTCCCCGGCGTACCAGCGGCGCGGAGTGCCGTCGGACTTCGATCCCGGTCGCGGCAGCGTCCCGGCGGCTTCACCGGGGAGATCGAGGCCCGTCGGCTGACCGATGCCAAAGCGTTCGGACCACTCGACCAGCGGCTCCGGTCCCATCCGCCGTGCGCCGCGGAAGAAGTAGACGTTGCAACTGCGGGCCAGCGCATCGGCCATCGCGATGTCGCCGTGACCGACGCCGTAGTGGCGGAAGATCAGGCAGCGGTGCTGGTCGGGCTGGTCGAGATAACCGATGCACGGCGTGGTCTCATCGGGCCGGATCACGCCCGCTTCCAGCATCGCCGCGGCGGTGACGGTCTTGAACACCGATCCGGGGGGCAATGCCATGCGGGTCACGCGCGGGAACAGCGGCTTCCGCGGGTCCGACGTGAGCGCCGCCCATTGCGCTGGGTTCGCCGTCACCAACAGATTGGCATCGAACCGCGGGGCACACGCCGCGGTGAGCACGGCTCCGGTCTGGACATCGACGGCAATCAGGCAACCACCCACAGGCGGCGCTGTGACTGGGGTCGCACCGGGGGCTTGATCGTCACCCGACGTCGGGACCGCGGCCAACGCCGCGTCGAGCAGTTGCTCGGCCCGTTGTTGCAGCGGCAGGTCGATGGTCAGCACGAGATCGCGGCCGTGCTCGGGTTCGCGGACGACGGCGGTCGAGACCACTTCGCCATGCCGGTTGATGACGTGCCGGACTTTGCCGCGGTGCCCCTGCAATACGGGCTGGTACTGCCGCTCCAGACCGCTGCGGCCGAGGGGATCGCCGGGCCGCAAGCCGGACGGCTGCGGTTCGTCATCGCGCAAGGGCGTGCGGGAACCGAGGACGTGCGCGGCGAGATCGCGGTGCGGATAAATGCGGCGGGTGCGGACGGCGGTCTTCACACCGGGATACCGTTCCGGATGCGCGGCGATCTCGTCGGCGACGTCGGCCGTCACGCCGGTGAGCAGCACGTGATAATCTTCCTGCTCGCGGACGACGATCGGCTCGCCCGACGACCGCGACGGCGGCTGCGTCAACTCGGTTTGCCAGACGTCCCACATCTGTTGCCAGTACGGTGTGTCGGACGTGGCCGCGGTGACGCTCGTGAGGTCAACAGTATCCGCTCCATCTGCCAGACGGCGTTCGTTGACCGATTGCCAGATCCGTTCCACGCGGACCTGAATTTCGCGGGCGGCCGATTGCAGATCGCTGCGCGGCCGGGCGGTGAGTTGCGACAGCGATTGCCACAACTGTGCGTGCCGGGCGCGGACCGCCTGCTCCTCGCCGACGACGAGCGCCGACCGCCGGCGATCGCTGCGGGCCAGCCGCTCCCACGCCTTGCTGCGGAGCCACCGGCGGTCGATGGGGTCTTCCAACCAGCGGTAATGGACCAGCAGGTCGTACGTGAGCACGTCATCGGCCAGCACTGCACCGTCAGCGGCGAGAATGCGGCCCTGCCGGGCGGGCAGTTCCTCGGTCACTTCGCGCGTCTGAAAGAACGGGGCGACATACGCCGCCTGTTGCTGCGTCTGCAAGTGCGCCATCCGCCCGGCGATGGCGACGAGCGGCAGCACGATCAGCAGGCCGAGACCGAGCAGCCGCTGCCCCGGCGCGGCGTCGAAGTCGAACCCCATTCGCGCGGGGGCGTCCGGTTGTTGCCAGTCGGTGAGGGGACGATTACGCATCGACGGGGATCACGCTTCTGAAAGCCGATTCCAACGGTTGCTCAGCCGGACCGACGAAGCCGACACATGCGGTGCGAGACAACGGCTGAGCAATGTTCCCGACAGTGCAACTGCTGCGACGAGGGCGGCGGTCCACAATGCGGAAGCGCCGGCGTCGCGCAGCACATCGGACAGATCAAGCCGCGTCGGCGTGGTCAACGACAACAATGTCGCAGAAACCGCCGTATCGCCGAAGGCCAGCCACGCGGCGATGACCGGTCGCACCCACCACCGCGCGGTCATCCCGCCGGACAACGCCGACGCCGCCAACGCGGCGAGCATTCCGCACGTCCCGAGGTGCAACCCCAACCGCCCGTTGCCGACGGCGTCCAGCAACAGTCCGCCGAGCGCTACACCGAACACGCCGCGCGGACCGGGATGCCGACACAACCAGCCCGCGGCGAGAGCCAGCACGCAATGCGGACCGCCCGTATCGGGACAGAACGCAATCTGGACGACGACAGCGATGTACGCCATCAGCGCCCAACCGGCGAGTTCGTAGGATTGTTTCGATGACATCACTCATTCCTCAATCAGAAAACGGGGGCATGACGCTTCTTTCTCCCCTCGCCCGGCGCTTCGCTGGGAGAGGGGTCGGGGGTGAGGGTGCCTTTCTCTTCGGCTTCGTTGAGAAAGCAAAAGGCACCCTCACCCTAACCCTCTCCCACCGAAGCGGCGGGAGAGGGGACAAAACAATTTCCCATCCATAGACCACTACTGCGTCCACAGACGCGCGGGGTTGAGCACCGTCCGCAACACCTGGACGGTGGTCACCGTCGAGGGCCGCGGCGAGGGTTGGACCACGATCTGCCATTCGCGGTCGTCGAGACCCAGATGCGCCTCGACGACGGTGCCGTAACTCAATGCGGTTCCCAGTGCGGCGTCGCGTTCCGCCGTGAGGACGAGATCGCCGACGCGGACTGATTCGTTGCCGGGGACGCCGTCCAGCCGGCAGTTCGTACCGTCGCCGCGCAGCAATCCGGTCGCGCCCCATTGCGGACCATCGTCGCTGTCGCGGACGAGTTGCGCCCGGCCGCGGTACGCCGGGTCGGTGATCGGCAGAAACGTGCTGGTCCAGCGGCCGACGGTGTCGATCTTCCCCAGCACCGATTGTCCGAGCAGCAGCATGTCCTCGGCGGAAAGCTGATCGGCCTGTCCGCGGTCGATGAGCGGCCGCGAGCTTTGCAGCACGAGCGCCGCCTCCCGCAGACCGTGCTTCCAGCCGCGATCGAGCACCGTCCCCTGCCGCCACGCCTGCGACAGCGAATCCCCCAGCACCGCGGCGTCGATCACGGCGGGCAGGAACAACCGTTCGGATGACTCCGCGGTCGACGTTGCGACTGGCATCGAAATCGCCTGATCGCGCATTGTCAGAATCTGTGCGGTCAACCGTCGCGTGCGGCTTTGCTCGGCGGCGAGGTCCAATTGCAATTGCTCGATCTCGGCGTGAAGCATGCGGACATCGTCATCGTGCTGCGTCATCCACACTGCGGTGGTTTGTTGCTCGCACCAGCTCGCGGTTTGCAGTCCGGGTCGCAGTCCATCCCACGCGACGGCATGCACGCGGGCTGTGAGTGACTGCGGTGCAAACCACAACGCCGCCCCCAACACCGCGGACCACAGCCCGACGGCGACAGGACTCCCGGCGATACGACGCAAAGGGGACATGGTGAATCAGAGGTGGTAGGTGGTAGGTGATAGGTGATAGGCAGAGGAATAAGACCACGTCCGATTCCTTTCTGCCTATCACCTATCACCTATCACCTATCACCTATTCCTCTCGGTCAAACGTGTCCTGCCAACGATCCAAATGTTCCGCGCAGATGGCGGCGCCGCGGACGACTGTGCGCTGCGGGTCGGGCGGAATGCGGACCGGGATGCCGAGCCGTTCCTGGAAGAACAGGTCGATGCCCGGCAGCATCGCGCCGCCGCCGGTGATCACCATCCCCGTGTCCGACAGGTCCGACACCAGCTCCGGATCGCACTGCTCGATCACCGACTGCACCGTCCGGAACAGCACCTCCAGCGGCTTGCCCAGCGCGGCCCGGACTTCCTCGCTGGTGATGATCGCCTTCCGCGGCACGCCGCTGACGATGTCCAGCCCGCGAATCTCGGCGGTCAACTCCTGATCCATCGGAGCCGCGCAGCCGATGCGGATCTTCAGCGCTTCGGCCGATTGCGCGCCCATCCGCAACGAAAAATGTCGGCGGACGTAATCCACAATCGCCTGGTCCCACGCCTCCCCGGCGACGCGGACCGATTGTCCGGCGACGATCTCACCCAGACTGAGCACGGCGACTTCCGTGGTCCCTTCGCCGATGTCGCACACCAGGCTGGCGAGCGGCTCGGAGACCGGCAATCCGGCCCCGATCGCCGCCGCTTTGCAATCGTTGATGAGGTACACCCGGCCGGCCCCGGCCCGTTCGGTGCTGGTCAGCACGGCCCGGCGTTCCACCGGCGTGATGCTGCCCGGCACCGGCAACACGACGCGCGGCCGCAGCCCCGCCGTGCCGCTGCCGACCTTCTTGAGGAAGTATCGCAACATCGCTTCGCAGAGTTCGAAATCGGTGATGACGCCGTTCTGCACCGGACGGACGGTGGTGATGGTGTCGGGCGTGCGGCCGAGCATCTGCCGGGCCAGTTTGCCGACGGCGGTGCCGCGACCGAGCACGCGCCGCGATCCTTTTTGCAAGGCGACGACGGACGGCTCATCGAGCACAACGCCCGCGCCGGGGACTGCGACCAGCGTGTTGGCCGTCCCCAAGTCGATCGCCAGATCGGGACAGAACCAGCGTCGAACCCGGTTCAGCATCCTGGTTTCCGAACAAACAATGTGC
>JAWXBB010000360.1:0-6653 GCA_034439795.1 Planctomycetaceae bacterium
CTGCGGCCGGTCCAGTTTTGACTCAATGCGGGCCGGAAAGTTGCGAAGTCATGAGCGAGCCAGTGCAACGCCTCTGCAGGGATTGTTCGTCGGACCTTACCGGGCGACGGTTCTATACGAACCACGACGGTGCGCCACGCTGCGGGAGTTGTCATCGCCGCCGCTGCGATGAAGTGCAACGGCAATACTTGCATTTCGAGAAGGAGCGTCGCCTCGCTGAGCGTCGCCGCCACTTACTGTCCTCAGTGCGAGCCGCACTGCTCATTGCGGTGATGTCACCGGCGATCTACCTCACGTTGGATTTCACGCTTGGGCACCGAGCAGAGGTCGAACAGCCGCCATCCGTTGTAGGGAAGCCTACGGAGCAGAAACAAGAACTCTCCCGCGACCTCCCCCAAGGCGACGGGCACATCGCAGTTCTCGTGGTTCAACCTTGACGCTTCTAATGGAATGCCACCCCATGCGATCGGTGAGTGATACTGCTCTCGTGTGGGCATTCCGCGTCCCCCGATAATATCTGGCGAAAACCGATTCAGGGGGGCGAGAATGATCCAGCAGCACCACGCGCAGATCGGCATCGGCGTATTCTTTCTCATAATGTCGTCCGACGATGGCCACGAACAATTCATTGACAGCGGTCTTTAAGCGGGGCTAACATCGCACCGTGGTTTCTGCTTCGACCTCTCTGCTGTGAAAGTGAATGCCATGATGTTGCGGTCCCTGATGATTTGCGTCGCCTCATTCTGCCTGCTGGGAAGTCAGCAGGCAGCGAACGCTGCGGGTCCACTGCAAGGGAACTGGATTCTCGGATGTTCCACGATCTCGGGAGGGGCAGCACCCTTTACGAACTCGGTGTTCGCGTTCAATCAACAGAGTGCAGGCTTTCAAGCGCAGAACTCGCCGGCTCCCGGACAACCGCTGTGTACCATGCTCGGCACGCAGTTCGGCACCCTACTGTTTGGGACTGAGGTGTGCGGCATCCCGAGGAGTTCTTCGGGGATTTTCATCGGAACGGTGACCAACGGTGTGTCGATGAAGATGTTCTGGCTCGACTCGCAGGGGGTTTATCTGATTCAGGGAAGCAAGTTCTGACACGGGGTGGAATGCAGTCGGCCGCCCCAACAACCGTATCCCAGGAACCCGGTAGGTAAGTCTACCGGGTTTTCTTTGCGCTGCGATCGGGTCGGACCACCGGCCAGCGCAGCCCCTCTACCGCGCCAGCCGGTGCCAAGTTCTCGCCGAACTATCAAAGAGCGTCCAACACCTACGCCGTGATTAGAGCCACGATCTCGCCGGACGATGCACGGGCCGTCCGCAGCCGCAATCGTGGCACTGAGGCGATTTGGTGCGACCGATTTTTGCTCAGTCGCCATCGCAGTGAGGAGAACCCGCCGCGCACAGCGAACGCGGCGGGCATCACCGGCAACACGATGGCGAGAATCAGGCCGGCCGCACGGCTACCGCGCGACTTCGTCCGGTTCGCGGGTCTTCGCCTTGGTCGAACTCGACGCGCCGGTTGACGAGGCGTTCGTCGAAGTCGAGAGACTCGAGCGCGGAGACATGAAAAAACAAGTCCTCGGTGCCATCGCTCGGAACGATGAAGCCGAAGCCCTTTTCCGCCACGATCCGTTTGATTGTGCCCGTTGCCATGATTGCTGCCGCTGTCGAGAGTGAGAGAAACCAGCACTCCCCCGCGGCCCTTGCGAACCGCGGAGGAGGGATGCCCGGCAACGAGCCGGTGCAACTTCATTGATTACACACGAGCGACTTCAAGCCGCCGCGCCCGTAGCTGGCCGAGACGCCGCTGCACTGCCGGTGTCACCTTCCGCCGCGTGGCCACCGACGTGGTCTTGTACGCCGGTCGGGTCACGACGCTGATCTCCAATAAGTCGGCGTCGAACAGTTCCCGTTGCGGCCCCGTCGGCATGTCCGACCATCGGTCTTCGACGGCGTTGAACGAGAACGACATTTCGCCCAGCACGCCGGTGCGGATCATCTCGTACACGTCGCGAGCCACGGTTGTGTCCGGTAACGTCGCCTCGAATCGCAACCCACGGGCATCCTCGACGAGCGTCAGCGTTCCGTTGCGCGTGCGGGCGATCGGACGGGCGAAGTCGTGCTGGTCGAGTAGAAACACGTCCGGCCGTTCGCGGAGCGTGCGTGCAAAGGCACCCTTGCGAACGATCTCAGTGAACGTTCCGCTCCGGGTGTAGATCGTCGCCGGTTCATCGAACCGAACCGCGTAGCCGCCGATGCGCATGTCACTTGGCATGGGTCGCCCTCCGACGTTCGATGATCGGTCGCACACCTTGCAGGCGATCCTCCAGTCCGATGATCGCAACTTCTGCGATGCGATGCAGACGGGTGCCCGGCTTGGAAGTGCGGAGCGCCTTGCGCTGTTCCAACAGCTTCCGGCTGTCGCGATTTGCACTCTTGAGCAACAGCGAGTCCAGGTCTTCGCGACGGAGTTCGTCGGCACGTTCCATCACTTGGCCCCCCTGTAGCTGTCGGGCAATTCGGCGAGGTACTGGTCGATCCTGTCCGGCGTACACCACGGCATTGCCACGGCCGCCAACGGCCCGCCGAAGTCGACTTGGCCGCGATCCAGTTCGTCACGGAACTCCTGCTCCGCCACCAGCGCTTCGCGGAGGGCGCGCATCGCGGACACGATCCGGCGACCGTGGGCCTGATGTTCAGGCAGCAGGCCGGTGCGAATCTCGCGACACAGCGCCGGTGTGCCGTCACGGACGATTTGCTCTTGGATGGTCAGCGCTTCCTCAAGAATCGCCTCCTGTTCATTCAGCGCCGCGAGGTCTTTCCGCCGCTCCATCACGGCGACCACGGACGTGTCCGCATCGGGAACATGAGCCAGCGCCGCAGCGTAAACCGGCGACACGTTGCGCGGTGCATTGGCCAGCGCGGTGATGGTCTCCTTTTTGCGGAATTGCACCGTGGTGAGTTGCCGCCGCAGTTCGGTACCGTTGTCGAGCCAGCCGCGGCACTTCGGCAGGTCCAACAATCCGCGGGGATTCTTCGTTGCCATTTCGTCTTTCGTCTTTCACGGGGTTCGGTTGCCGCGACGTTCTCGCCGCGGTCGGAAGTCTGCGGGGCAGTTCGCGTGCATCCACGCGGTCAGATCAGATTCGCGCCACCGCAGCGGAGACTTCGTGCGAGGCTTGGGGATGCGGTTCGCCTCCAGCAACTTGCTGAACGTGCCGACGCCGATGCCCATCCATGCCGCGGCCTCCAGAATGTTGAGGTCGCGAGCTTCGGCCGTCGTCGGTTGTTGCTGCGCGGTTTCCATGCTCACATTGTCCCCGCTGATTTTTCTGAGTCCATAAGATGAGGGTCAGACAGTGACGAATTGGAACGCCGCCTCCGTGCTGATCCCGCCGGGTCAATGCTCTGGTAGTGCTCCGGCTTCGTGCTGCACTTCCAGCATCGGAACTTCCGAAGGATGAACTTGTCGGTGCGCTCGCTGTGATAAACCACGAGCCAGCCGTCGGGGCAACTCGTGCATGGTGTCCCTGTCATTGTGATTACCTTCACCAGCCTGAATGCGTCCACACAATCAGTTGAGGTTCGGTGTTCTCTTCGGGCGCGGCGTTCGTCATGCTGAGTGCCATGATGGCCGCGACGACGCCGTCCACCGTCCGGTGATCGCCACGCAACGGCCGGATCGGGCGCATCAGCCCGCCGGCCTCCTTGACCATCACGTTGCCGACCTGCCAGGTGAGTAGCGGGTTGCCGTTGTGCCGAAGGTTCCCCGCGATAATCAGCGACTCGAATTCCGCCGTCGGCCGCGCGAAATTGATGAGCTTCTGCCCGAACTCGACGCGCTCAATGCCTTCATTGGCGAGACCCTGCGTCAACTCTTCAGCGAACAGCGGGTCGAACACCACGGACTTGATCGTGAAGCGTTCGGCGAGTTCCAGGATGTCGGCCAGCACGACGGCGTAGTCCGTCACGTCACCGCTCGTCAGCCGAACGTGGCCCGCACGCTGCCATTGGAGGAACGGGACTTCGGCCTCCAGTTCCTTGGCGCGATTCTCCGGCAACCAGAACCGCGGCACGACGCGGTAAACGCCCTCGTCATCCGGCCCGAACAACAGCACCGCGGCCGTGATATCTTGTTTGCGTGCCAAGTCGAGACCCATGATGCACGACTGGCCGAGCAGATCGGTTTCGGTGAACTCTTCCCGGCACTTCTCCCAGTCGGCGGCCTTGATGAACGGGTTCGCCGAGTTCGCCCACACGTTCAGCCGGTACATCTTGAACGTCGTCCAATCCGTCAGCGACCGCTTCGCGCGGTTGAACGCATCGCGGAACTCTTCACCGTTGATGGTGTGCCCCCACGAGGGGTTCGCGACCTGCCACACGGCCGGGTCGCCGAGTTGTTCGTCGGTCGCGTCCTGCGGGGCTTCGTAGGCGACGTAGAAAAATCCCTCGTCAGTGAAGTCGCCGTTATTCACGCCTCGGCCGTATTCGTATTGCCGCCGGCCGTAGGACATCGGGTTATTGCCGGCCGTCGAGACCTCGAATTGAACAGGCTCGGCGCGGCTCGCGCCCATGTGCTCGACGACGCTGGCCAATCGCGAGTCCACGACGTGGGTTTCGTCGATGATGACGCTGCCGTTCAACCCTTCCTGTCCTTGATGATTGTCGCCTGACAACAAGTCATAGAACGAACTGGTTGCGATGTGTGTGATCCTGCCTGTCGATGCGTTGACCTTGCACTTGCGCGACAGTTCGGGACTCGATTCGACCATCTTTCGCGCGTGCTGATGAACCACGGTCGCTTGCTTGCCGTCGCGTGCCGCGCTGAACACTTTTTGTCCTTGCTCTCCATCAGCCAGCAACAGATAGAGACCGACGCCGGCCGCGAGCGGCGACTTGCCCGACTTTTTCGGCAACCAGATCGACGCCTTGCGGAACCGCCGCACGTCGCGCTTGAAGAACTCCGAAGACCGAACCCAGCCGAACAACCGCGACAGCAGATCGACCTGCCACGGCATCAGGTTGAACGGTTCGCCCGCGTGCTCCCCCTCGTACAGCCGGAGGAACCGCGGGAAGAATTCGCAGACGTGCGCGGCCCGCTGTTCATCGAACCGGCAGCCGTTCTCCGCCGCCGCTTGATCGGCCGCGTTGCGAATCCATTTCTGAGTGATGGCGTCGATCACGAGGCGGTCCTTTTGCGAGAGAATCCTTCAATGCCTTCGGTGTCGTCCGCCGGCGGGACTGACAACCGGGTGCGAGCCGTGGGAGACAACCCGACGTGCGCCGCGGCAGCGTCGAATGCTCGCCAATACCCGATGACCGCGGTGCGGACATCCTTCGACGTGGGATCACTGGCAGCCGCCTTGATGGCTTTGCGGTATAGCGACCAGAGTTCGCACACGCTGACCAGGACCGTCGTGTCGATGGCCCGCACGACGCGGCGCGCAACCAATTCGGGGACGATGGCGTCCCAAAGCCGTCCGGCTTCCCGGTCCATGCCGCGGGGCTTCACCGGCTCACCATCGAACTGCGGTTCGTCGATCCGATCAGCGTGCCGTGCTGGCCGGAATCCACCCATCAGGCGGAGTTCGGCGAGCGACTTTCGGGGTCGGCCCTTCATCGGGTTCTCCAAAATTGGCGATATGTCTTCATGCGGTGAGGTGTGGTAATCTGGGCAATCAATCCTGCGGATGTTTGCCACCCCCGTCGTCAGCGTTGGGCCTCACGTCTCGCCTGTTGCTGTGAGAGCGTCAGCACCGTGGCGGACGCCGATCCGTACCGCTTGGTGTCCGACGCCGTCTTGAGGCTGTGGTGACGCGCACAGAGCGTCCTGCCGTTGCTGTCCGTGTACGCGAGGTCGGGCCTGATGTGCCTCGGCACGATGTGATCGGCGATGGTTCCAGGCAGGAGACGGCCCTCGGCTTTGCAGTCTTGGCACAAATGGCAGTCGCGATCACGGACCCGCTCTGACCACAACGCGTGCTGATGGCCATAGCCGCGGATGTTAGACGGCGGCCGCGCGTCGATGCGGGGTGCCGGCGGTCGGGATTGGAATCGTCGGGGTGCAGTCGGCATTACCGCCTCGCTTTCGGGGTGCCGGCCACTTCCCACGAGACGAACGGCACGAGCCGCCCGTTCCACAGCAGCCGCAACAGACGGCCGCAGTGAGCACAGGCCCACTGCTCGCGGTCGACGTGACGGGCCTGATCGGAGCGGCAGAGCGGACAGGTTGGGACAGTTGTCGTGGTCATCGGGTTATCCTTCCTCACCGGGTTCGCGGTCGGGGGGTTGGGCCATCGTCAGTGCGAGGGTTAGGGTGGGAGTCGAGGCAATCGGCCGGTGCGGGGTCTGCTGGCTTTGCGGGGTCTGTTTTGTGCTCCCTCTAGGTAATACGCCCATAGAGCAACTCTGCTCACTCTCATGCGCAAGGGAGTGGGTTTCAGAGCATTCAGACCCGGCAGACCCCGCACTTGTCACCCGCCAGACTTGCTGGTCGTTTCGGTTCGGGTGCGATTCCAGATACCGGCCACCGATCACCCGTCCGCGGATGTGCCGCAGTTTGTTGCCCAACTGGCGCACGTTCGGGAGCTGTCCCGGCTTGGCGTTCGTGAGTTCGCAGATGGCGGTGTGAACGGCTTCGCAACGGACGGCGTCAC
>JAWXBB010000361.1:0-7527 GCA_034439795.1 Planctomycetaceae bacterium
GATGATGCCTTAGAACCGGATCGGCTCAACGTTGTGGCCGCTGCTGCCCGCACGCCCGGCTCGGGGTCGTCGAGGCTCACGATCAATCGATTGATCGCCGGCGGCGCCAGTTCGGCGATGTTTCCCAGACAGCCCGCCGCCGTCGTGCGGATGTTCGGGTCGGCGTCCGACAAGAGCGCCGTCAGAGTTGTCACAACCGACTCCGGCGCACCGTCGAACGTCGTCAATACGCCGGCGGCATTCACGCGGATCAGGGCCGATTCGTCGTCCAAGAGTTCGGCCAGCGCCGCGGCGGCCGGTTCGGCTTGCGGACCGAGTTGCGCGAGGAACATCACAGCCATCTCTCGCGCCAGCGGTGGCCCTTCTTCGAGAACTGCCACGAGCGCCGGCACCGCAGTCGCCCCCAGCGTCTGCATCTCCTGCTCGGCTTTGGTCCACGCTTCCGGATCGTTGGCCGCGGCAGCAGCCACCCAGCGGTCGAAGACTGCCCGGGCATCCGCGTCAGCTTGAGTGTTTTGGTTCGTATCGACAATCGCGGGCACGGGTTGCAGATCGGGCAAAGCCTCGACGCTGGATGCCGTGACGCTAGGTGCGGGAGTCGACGCCGATCCGCTGGCCGGCGGCGTATCCTTTTTGCCGCAACCGAGTAGCGCGACGCAGACTGCACCGCTCAGGAGAATTGTTGCGCGAGCCATCGGAATCCCTTCCAGGTGCTCATCGATTTGATTTGTTTAGCCGCGACCCGGAGGCTTTGCGCAGGGGAGCGCTGGGTGAGATTCACGCAGAGCGCTCCCCTCCGCAAAGCCTCCGGGTCGCGGCTAACGGCATTGTTCGTGGCGAAACTGTACGTCAGCGGCGGGATTGGCTCAATCCGGGTTTCGGCGGACGTGAGGCCGGCTCGCCAAACGAGTAGAATTCCGGTTGGTAGGATTGATTCCCGTTGGAGTCCGCACGCGTGTCCACTGCCGAGCAAACCATCTGCGTCAGCCTGGGGCCGCGGACTTATGAAATCCTGATCGGGGCCAATCTGCTGCCGCAGACGGCGACGCTGATCTGGCGCTGGCACGTGCAGCACGCGGGGAAGCCGCCCGCTTCACCGCGAGGATTGATCGTCACCGACAGCCATGTCGCCGAGTTACACGCGACAACAGTCCAGGCCAGCCTGCGCGATGCCGGCTGGAAAACGGAGACCGTCGTGCTGCCCGCGGGCGAGCCGTCGAAATCGCTGGACGTCATCGCCACGGTTTACGATCGGCTGATCGACTGGCAAGCCGACCGGCAGACGGTCGTCTTCGCCGTCGGCGGCGGGGTCGTGGGGGACGCCGCGGGTTTCATCGCCGCGACCTACACCCGCGGCGTGCCGTTTGTGCAGGTGCCGACGACGCTGCTCGCCGACGTGGACAGCTCCGTCGGCGGCAAGGTGGGGGTCAACCACCCCCGCGCGAAGAACATGATCGGCGCGTTCTACCAGCCGATGGGCGTGCTGATCGACACGGCGGCGCTCGCCACACTGCCCGATCGCGAGTACCGCAGCGGCCTCGCGGAGGTCGTGAAGTACGGCGTGATTCTCGATCCCGATTTGTTCGCCGAGTTGGAGACCTTCGCCGGCGATCTCAATGCCCGCGATCCGCAGCGGCTGGCCCGCGTCATTGCCCGGAGCTGCCGGTTGAAGGCGGACATCGTCGAGAAGGACGAATTCGAGCGGACGGGCTTAAGGGCCGCCCTGAACTACGGGCACACCTTCGCGCACGCTTTCGAGGCGCTCTGCGGCTATGGCGAACTGCTGCACGGCGAGGCGGTGTCCATCGGCATGGTGTGCGCCAGCCGTCTGGCGGAACGCCGCGGCCTGATCGACAGTTCGGTGACCGCCCGGCAGGTGCGGCTGCTGGAAGAGTTCCATCTGCCGGTGACGCTGCCAAAGACGGCCACCAAGTTTTCAGCGGACGACGCCATCGGGCGGATGCGGCTCGACAAGAAGGCGATCGCGGGACAGTTGCGGTTTGTGTTGCCGACGCGGCTGGGGCACGTGGAGACCATCGCCCAGATTCCGGAGGCCGACGTGCGGGCCGTGCTGGCCGCCATCGACATCCATTGAGTGGGATGCGGAATTCCTCGCAAGCCGGGGAATTCCGTTGACAGCCCGGCGGCGCGCGGTATAACCCACGCATTCGTATGGGTGTGCCAGTTCGGGCGATTACTAGCCGGCATTTTCATTCCACCCAGGCACACAACCTGCCCCTGGCGGGCCAAGCCCTCCAGGGGTCTTTCGTCGGCACGAAGCCGACGGGTTCCACCCCGTCGGAGATCTCTGACCGGGTCGGAGCAGGGACTCTGACCGATGACTCAGCGGCTGCGTTGCAGCAACTCGCGCTGGTTCAGATAGCCCAGCAGCGCATCCGCCGGGCTTCGGCTGGTGTCGATCTCGACCCGCTCGATGCGGTTCCGCCGGCACAGATCGTCGAACCGGTCGTTGAACCGGCGCACGATTTCGAGGTATGCCGAGCGGACGTCGTCGGTCTGCGTCAGCAGCATCTCGTCCGACTCCAGTCCCTCGAATTTCACCATGCCGCCGAAGGTGAACGTCAACTCGTCGTGATGCAGCACGTGGAACAGAATCACCTCGTGCCGGGCGTATCGCAGCCGTTGCAGCACGTCTTCCAGGGCGTCGAGATCGGTCAGGAAGTCGCTGAAGACCATCACGATTTCGCGGCGGCCCATCCGCCCGGCGAGCTCCAGCAGGCACTCCGGCATCCGCGTTTTCTCGACCGGCGAGACTTCGTCGAGGTGCTGGGTCAGCTTGACGATCTGCGCCAGCGAGTTGCCCGGCGGGACGTAACCGCGGACGGCGTCGTCGAACGTTGCCAGCGAGACTTTGTCGTGCTGCCGGACGATGCAGTACGCCAGCGTGGCCGCGAGATGCGAGGCGTAGAACAGCTTCTGCGACCGTCCGTCGCCGTATCGCATCGACGCGCTGACGTCGAGCAGCAGATGGCAGACGTAGTTCGTCTCCATTTCGTACTGCTTGATGAAGTACCGCTCGCGCTTGTGATACAGCCGCCAGTCGATGTGTCGGGGGTCGTCGCCCGGCACGTATTCGCGATGCCCGGCGAACTCGACGGCGAACCCCGCCAGCGGAGACTTGTGTCCCCCCGCGAGATTCCCCAGCACCAGCTGCGCCGGCTCCAGCGGCCGGTCGGCAATCTGCTGTAACACGTCGGCGTCGAGATATCGGGCCAGCAGGGTGTTGTTCACGATCGAGCCCCGAAATCAAAGAGGTTTAACCACGAAACACACGAAAAGCACGAAAGGATTTATTGCAGTAGTTGGAGTGCATTGGATGCTGGTCGGCGAAAATCCACGGTACGTACTCAAGCTTGGAGAACAACAATCAACTTCAATCAGCCCCTCTTTCCCTTTCGTGCTTTTCGTGTGTTTCGTGGTTAAAACTCTTGTCCTTACCGCGCACTTGCCAACGCCGCGGGGCGGCGGTATTCGCGGTCGGCGGGGACGTGATCCATCAGCAGCTTGACGATCTGGTCGCTGTCGACCCCCGCGGCCTGGGCGGTGTAGTTCGGCGCGATGCGGTGCCGGAGCGCTCCCGCGGCGACCGCCTGGATGTCGCCGATGGTCGCGTGATACCGGCCGTACAGCACCGCACGGGCTTTCGCGCACGTGACCATAGTCAGCACGCCACGGGGACCGGCCCCCCAACTGACCCATTTGGTGACGAAGTCCGGGGCCTCGTCGGTTTTCGGACGCGAGGCCCGCACCAGCGTCCACGCATAGCCCAGCACCTGGTCGCTCACCGGGACGGTGGTCACCAGTTTCTGGAAACCGACGATGTCCTCGCCCGACAGCACAGGCGCGATCGTCCCCTGCTGCCCGGAGGTCACGCGGCGGGCGACCTCCCATTCGTCGTCGCCGGTCGGGTAATCGACCCGGATGTGCAGCAGGAACCGGTCGAGCTGCGCTTCCGGCAGCGGGTACGTTCCCTCGTGTTCCAGCGGGTTCTGCGTCGCCAGCACGAAGAACGGATCGGGCAGCCGGTGCATCGTCCCGCCCGCGGAAACCTGCCGCTCCTGCATCGCCTCCAGCATCGCGGCCTGCGTCTTCGGCGGCGTGCGGTTGATCTCGTCGGCGAGAATCATGTTCGCGAACAGCGGCCCCGGCAGGAAGCGGTACTCGCGACCGCCGGTCTCCAGGTTCTCCTGAATGACGTCGGTCCCGGTGATGTCGCTGGGCATCAGGTCCGGCGTGAACTGAATCCGCTTGAACGTCAGATGCAGCGCCTGCGCAAGCGAACTGACCAGCAGCGTCTTCGCCAGCCCTGGGACGCCCTCCAGCAGGGCATGACCGCGGGCGAACACGGCGATCAGCACCTGCTCGATGACGTCCGCCTGGCCCACGATCACCTTGGCCAGCTCATCGCGCAGCCGGTTGTACGCCTGCTCGCACCGCTGCACCGCGGCGACATCGTCTTGCGTCGGGGACTCGGTCATTCGTTGCGATTCCAATCAAGAGGGTCAATGACAGTTGGCGTCAGCATTCCGGTCCCCACGCCCCCGTCCTCGGGGGAGAGGGTTAGGGTTAGGGGGCCGAGCGCTTCAACCCACTTCCAATATCATCTCGCTTTCGATGGCTCGATATCGGGTGCCATGCTTGCAGCTTTGGGCAAGCATGTGCCTTTGGCTTGCTGTCCCGCAGAAGCATGCTTGTCCAAAGCTGCAAGCATGGCACCCAGGAAATCTCTCACTCCACACTCTGAAAGTAACGCCGCAACTTGTCCTCGTACGCGCGTGGGGCTTTTTGTTGCGAACCCGTGCGGATCGACTTCCGCAACTCCGGCGGCAGTTTGGCGAACCACGGTTGATCCTCGAACGATCGCGTGCCCGACTCCGCGTCTCCGGCCCGTTTGCCCGCGGGGCTGTCGCCGATGTCGGTCCCCTCCTGTTGTTTCTGCGCGCGGCCGTCCTTCATGGCTTCGTTCTTCGTTTCGCCGCCCTGTTTCGCGGCCTGCATCTCGGCTTGCGACGATGACGACGCCGTCTGATTCGCCGACGGTTGCGCGGTGCTGTTCGTATCGAGTTGCGCTTGTTGACGGCTGGCGGCCTTGCCATCGGAGGGTTTCGTCGCCTGACCCTGCGATTGCTGCGCTTCGGCGGCGGCCTGCATCGCCTGTTGTAGTTCCGGGCCGGCCATGAGCTGGGCGGTGAGTTCCGGTTGTTGCGGGACGAAGCCGGTGTCGTTCGCGGGGGGCGATTTCGGCGGACGGCCCGACGGCGACATCTTCCCCGGCTGTCCCGGCGTCGCGGTCTCACCGTTGTCGGCGACGGGATTCGCCGCGTTGTCCGGCGTGGCCGGTTGCGATGGGTCGCCCGGCGTTTGCGACGGATCGTGTTCTCCCCTCTGAGCCGCGGCTTCGGCGGCCATTTGCGCGGCGGCCTGAGCCAATTGCGCAGTGGCCAACTCCGCGGCCATCTGCAACGCTTCGCGCAGCGGCGGATTCGCGACCTGCTGCTGGCCCGACAACTCCGCCGCCCCCTGGCCGGTCGCCCGCTGCGCCTCGGCGAACTGCTCCGCGGCCGCGGCGGCCTGATCGGTGTTGACCGCGGACGCCGCCTCGGGATCGTTGCCGGCGGCGTGCTGCATCGCCTGATCGCGTTGCTGGGCGAGCGTCGTCGCAGACTCCTGTTGTTGCGACGCCAGCGACGAGAGCGCTTCGGCGACCGCCTGATCGCGCCGGAGTTGCTCGGCCTTCGCGGACAGCGTCGCCTGGGCCCGTTGCAGTTGCCGCTCCGCCGACTTCGCCGCCGCGGATTGTTCGTCTGCCGCGGCGGCCGGTTTCGCGCCGGCTTGTGCGGCCATCTCCGCGGCTTCGAGCGCGGCCGCCGCGCCGTTTTCGAGGGGCGCGGTCGGTGCGACGAGCTTGCCGATCTCTTCCGCCTGTGCGGCGAGCGCCTTCGTTTGTTCGCCGCGGATGCGATCGAGCGCCGCGGCCAATTGTTGCCGGGCCAACATCAACGAGTCTTCCGCGCGGCGCTGTTCGGACTGCGCTTCAACCGGCTGTTTCTGTTCGATCTGCTGCGCGGCTTTGACGCCTGCCTCCGCGGTTGCACCCAACAAACTTGCGGCCTGCGGGGCGACTTCGTTTGCGAGTTGCTGGGCCGCCTGCGCGGTTTCGGCGGCGGTCCGTTGGGCGGCGGCATCGGGCGCGGCATTTGGCGCGGCTTGTTGAGCGCGGGCTGCGGCCGATTCTGCCTGCCGGCGGGCGGCGGCCAACACGTCCGTCGCCGTCTGCCGCGATTCGGCCGCGGCTGGCGACTGGCCGTCGAGCATCTGTCGCGCGGCTTGGGAGGCGGCGGTCTGAGCCTGATCGAGCAGCGCGGCCATCTCCGGCGTGGTCGCACGATCCGCTCGGGCGGCCTCCGACAACGTCTGCATCACATCGGCCGCGGCTTGCTGCGTGGTCGTCGCCTGCAACGCGGTCGGCGTCTCTCCCCGGTCGTACGCCGCGGCGGTCCGTTCGGCGGCGTGTTGCATTGCCTGCGCCTCCGTGAGACTGGCGGCCAATTCCATCGCCTCGGCGGCCTCCGGTCGTCCGGACGCGCGTTGCTGCCAGCGCGACGCCTTGTCGGTCTCCTGCTGGGCCTGTTGCAACCGGGCCATCTGATCGACGAGGCTCATCGCCGCAGGCGACTGCGCCCGTTCGGCGTTCTCGGCGGCATCCGTCAACTGGTCCGCCTGTTTCGCGCTGCGGTCGGCCAACTCCTGAGCCGCGGCCTGCACGATCTGGCGAAGATCGTTGGCCGCGGCCGACAACTCGTTCGCTGCGGACTGCGACGGTTCCACGGCTGATTTTGCCGCCGTCGGCGGAGCTGCCTTTCCCGTCGTCGCGTCGTGCAACATCTGCCGCGCGGCCGCGGCCTGTTCGGCGGCCTTGCCGACCCGTTCGCTTGCCTGGGGTGCGGTTTCCTGGAGGGCCTCGCTGACCTTGCCGGCAATGGCGGCGACGTCGGCCTGACGTTTTTCAATATTGCCCGCGTCCTCCGCCGTCGTATCGGCCGACTTCGCGGCCTGTTGCAACGCCTTGACGATGTCCCGTTCTTCCGCCGCCGCCCGCTCCAGCGCTTCGGCGGCTCGCGCGAGCTCGCCAATCTTGACGGCATCGGCCTGACGCTGCGTCTCCTGCAACGCGGCATCGACGGACGCCAAGGCCCGGTCGAGCGCGCGATCCGCCTGTTTCAATGCCTGCTGTTGGACCTCGGTCGCCGGACCGGACGCCTGAGCCAACGCCTCGGACGCCGACTTCGCAGCGCCGGCGGCCTGATCCAGCATCGCTTCGACGCCGTCCTCCAATTCGACGGCGTCTTTCGCCGCGGCGATCTGTTCGGCCACTTGCGGCTCGATGGCCTTTGCCGCCGCGGCATCGGTTGTCGCCGCGGAGACTGCCCGTTTCTGTTGTTCCGCGGCCGATTGCAATCGCGACTTCGTCTCCTGCAACCTGCCGACCATCTCGGCGAGTTCGGC
>JAWXBB010000362.1:0-30263 GCA_034439795.1 Planctomycetaceae bacterium
CGCCGGTGCGGGGGCGGCGGGTCCGGCGGCCCTGCAAGCCATGCCGGCCGGTGGTCCGGGTGGTGCACACGCCGGCGCGGGCGGTCTTTCCGGCGACGTGGCTTACCCCGGTGGAGAAATGGGAGCGATGGGCGGTTACGGAGCCGCGGCCATGAGCTCCCGCGGCGAGCGGTTTGTCGCCGTCCGCGGCATCTGGCCGATCTGGCAGCAGCAGGAGAAACTCCAAAGGGCACTCAATCTCCAGAGCACCAGCGACGCCCGCAATTATCTGCAGTTGTTGGATTTCGTGCTGGAACGGCAAACCGCCGTCGCCGGGTCCGATCCGTGGACCGGACCGTGGGATGTGGTGGACAAACAGCGTGCGCTGGACGTGCTGGGCGAGGCCTACGACTTCGCCATCGATCCGGTCGATCCGCGGATCACCGACGTGACGGTCACCATGCCGTTGCCGGCGCGGCTGGTCGGCCAGTGGGGCGACCATGCCACGCATCCCAAGATTGCCAACTTCGTGCTGCCCGCGGCCGAGCTGGAACGGGAGACGAAGCTGCAGGAGAAGCTGGTCGAGGAATTCGAGAAGTACCGGTTGAAGGAGGAATCCAAGAAGATCCAGCCGCGGGGCTTCTCGAAACTGCAGCGGAACATTCGGGGGATGGCCGAGCAGATGTTCGAAAGCGACTATCGCGATCAGATTGGGGCGGATATGGGGAGCTACATGGCCGGCGACGCCAACCTCCGCATGACGACGCTGCCCGATCTCAAGTCGCGCATGATGGCGGTCGGTCGTCTGGTGCTGTTCCGCTACTTCGACTTCGACGTGCGGCCGGGCTATGCGTACCGGTATCGAGTCAAACTGGTGCTGCAGAATCCGAACTTCGAACGCGCGCTCGACCAGGTGCTCGACGCCTCGGTCGCCGAGGGGAAGGAACGCGACACGCCGTACAGCAACATCAGCAACGCGTCGGTGGTGCCCGAGTCGGTCAACTACTTCCTGAAAGAGGTCGACCGCGATCCCGTCAACGATGCCCGCAGTTCGTCCAGCCGGCCGCTGGCCCGTCTGGACTTCTTCGAGTGGGACGCCGCCGTCGGCACGATGATCCGCGACACGGTCGATTTGACGTCGTTCGGGCAGTTCATCGCCGAGAAGAAGAAGTCGCTCCGCCTGGACGTCGCAGTCCCCTCGTTCAAGGACACGGAAGTCGTGTTTCGATCGGACGACCTGCTGCTCGACGCGGTCGGCGATCCGAAGCTCGACGCCGAGATTCACAAGGATCTGAAGCTGCCGGCCACCCTGCGCGGCAAAGCCGGCCTGCCGGCTGAGATGCTGGTGATGGACGAAGGAGGCCAGTTGCGGACGCTCGATCCCTCCACGGGGCAGCCCCGCCGCACGGAACTCACGAACTACGTCACCCGCGAGCGGGCGCCGTTCAAGCACCTGGAAAACCAGGAGGCGAAGCCGGCGGGCACGATGGGTGACATCGGCTACCCCGGCGAGCTGAGCAGCGGTGAGGGAAGCGGCACAATGATGGACATGGCCAACATGTACGGCCCACAGGCTAAGGGCAAGGGGAAAAAGAAGAACCCGCGCAAGGCCGGTCCTGCGATGATGATGCCGAACTGAGGGCCGCCGATACTCGGACCGATCAAGCTTCCGTCTCTGCGGACTCCGAACGAAAGCGGTAGCCCACCCCCCGGACCGTCTCGATCAGCTCGGCCCGCGAGTCCAGCTTCTGACGCAGCGAGCGGACGTGAACGTCGATCGTCCGCTCCAGGGCGTTGGCATCTTCGCCCCGGCAGCGGTCCATCAGCTCGTTTCGTCCGAACGGCCGGCCCGGTTGCCGGGCCAGCGTCCACAGCAGCTTGAATTCCGTGGGGGTCAGCCGCAAGTCCTGCCCGTCGGCCTGGGCGATGTGGTTGACCCGGTCGATCTCGATGCCGTGGGCGCTGACGACGTCCCTGGCCTGCTCGGCCGCCGTGTTGCGACGCAACAGCGCCTTGATGCGATGGATCAGCGGCTTGATCTTGAACGGCTTGGTGACGTAGTCGTCGGCCCCCATGTTGAAGCCCACGATCTCGTCCACCTCCTCGCTGCGGGCCGTCAGCATCAGGATCCGCGATCCCTGCGTCTTGGGATCGCCGCGCAGCACGCGGCAGACTTCGTAGCCCTCGATCACGGGGAGCATCAGGTCGAGCAGGATCACATCGGGTGCGAACTGCCGTGCCTGTTGAATGCCGTCCTGCCCGTCAAAGGCGGAGGCGACGTCGAACCCTTCCTTGTCGAGGTTGTAGGCCAGCACCTCGGCGATCGAGCGTTCATCTTCAATGATCAGAATGCGCGGTTTGGGCATGGTCTGCATTGCACTCCAGAACGTGGAACGCGGCGTGAGTGTCCCGGACGCCGAGAGCATCCGGGACACTGGCTCGGAATCTGCGTTCGCTACGACGCCGCCTTGCGGCCCGATCCGCCGGGCCCCTGCGAGGCGGCGTCGCCGTGATCGCGGTTGCGGTGACGGATGATCTCTCCCTGCACCAGATACACCACGTCCTCGGCGATGTTCGTGGCGTGGTCGGCGATCCGTTCGATCTGCCGCGACGCCGAGAACAGGTGGATGCCGGGGGCGACCAGGTCCGGGCGGCGTTTCATCAGCTCGGACAGCTCGTTGATGATCTTGCGGTTGAGCTCGTCGACGGCTTCGTCCTGCTGGCAGACGCTGCGGGCCAGGCGGACGTCGAGATGGACGTAGGCGTCGATGCTTTCGTGCAGCATGTTGAGCGCGCTCGTCGACATTTCCTTGAGCGATTCGGGCACCGTCAGCTCCGGCGTCGAGATGATCCCCAACGCGCGCTGCGCGATGCTGACCCCCAGGTCGGCGACGCGCTCCAGCTCGGCGCTGACCTTCATCACCGTGGTGATGCGGCGGAGGTCGATCGCCACGGGCTGGTGCAGGGCCAGCAGCTTGAGGCATTCCTCCTCGATCTCGACGTCGAGGCCGTCGATGACGTCGTCCAAAGCCACGATCTCGCGGGCCCGTTCGTAGTCCGGACGGTGCAGCGCCTCGACCGCCGAATGGATCATGTCCTCCACGCGGGCGCACATCGTCAGCAGCAGGCGATGCAGGGAATCGAGGTCGCGGACGAGGTGCATGGACATAATGGGTGTTCCTTCCCTGGCCTTTCCGGGGCTCGTAAAGTGGCGGGTGCGCGACGGCTCAGCCGAAGCGGCCGGTGATGTAGTCTTCCGTTTCCTTCTGGGCCGGATTGGTGAACAACTGCTTGGTGCGGCCGACCTCCACCAATCGGCCGAGGCAGAAAAAGCCGGTGTATTCGCTGACGCGGGCGGCCTGCTGCATGTTGTGCGTGACGATCACAATCGTATAGTTCCGCTTGAGCTCGAAGATCAGGTCCTCGATGCGGGCCGTCGACGCCGGATCGAGCGCCGACGCCGGTTCGTCCATGAGCAGCACTTCGGGGTTCGTCGCCAGCGCGCGGGCGATGCACAGCCGCTGCTGCTGCCCGCCCGACAAGGCGAGGGCCGAGTCCTTCAGCCGGTCTTTGACTTCGTTCCACAAGGCGGCCTGCTTGAGGCTCCGATCGACGATTTCGCGGAGCGCTGCGAGGTTCTTCTGCCCGGCGATGCGCGGGCCGTAGGCGACGTTGTCGAAGATCGACTTGGGAAACGGCGTGGACTTCTGAAAGACCATGCCCACCCGCTTGCGGAGTTCGACGACGTCGACGTTTGGGGCGTAGACGTCGACGCTGTCGAGCAGCACCTTGCCCGTGACCTTGGTCCCTTCGATGATGTCGTTCATGCGGTTCAGCGACCGCAGGTACGTGCTTTTGCCGCAGCCGGAAGGACCAATCAAAGCGGTCACGGAGCGTTCGGGGACCGACAGCGTAATATCGTGCAGCGCCTGGTGGCTGCCGTAGTAGAAGCTCATGTCGCGGGTCTCAAACTTCATCCGCCTGGAAGGCGACGGCGTCGCCGTGGCGGACGCGCCCAACATCGGCGGGGGCACCGTCGGAGCGTCGGCGGACGTGGCGGAGGGTTTGATGGTGGACATGGTGGTAGGCATCACCAGCGGATCTTTTGTTGGTAGCGCTGCCGCAGATAAATCGCGACGCCGTTCATCGCAATCAGCACCACGAGCAGAACGACGATGCCCGCGGCCGACACGGAATCCCGGAGGTCGCGGCTGTTGTCGTTCACCCACGTGTAAATCTGCAACGGAATCGCGGTGAAGCCGTCGAACGGCGCTTGCAGGAGTTTGCCGGGGTTCGCCATCAGGTCGCCCGCCCCGCGGATGCGTCCGGGGACGAAGTCCACATGGCTCGCCGCCCCCAGGACTGCCAGCGGCGCGGTTTCGCCCAAAGCCCGCGACAAAGCCAGAATCACGCCGGTGAGAATCCCCGGCAATGCCGCGGGAAGGATCTGATATCGAATCGTCTGCCACTTCGTCGCCCCGAGCGCGAGCGACGCATGTCGCAAGGACGGTGGCACCGCCCGCAACGCCTCCTGCGAGGCGATAATCACCACCGGCAAACTCAACAAGCACAACGTGAGCGCACCGGACAACACCACGGTCCCCAGCGGCAGATGAAACCGCACGTTGGTGAATCCCAACGCCAACTCGTACGTCTGCGGCCGGTCGAAGAAGCCGAAAAATCGGATGAACACCGAATATCCCAGAATGCCGTACACCACCGACGGCACACCGGCCAGATTGGCGATGTTGAGTTGAATCTGCCGCGTGATCCAGTTTGGTTTGGCGTACTCTTCGAGATAGAGCGCCGCCCCAATGCCCACCGGCACCGTCATCAGGCCGGTCAGCCCGACCAGCCAGAAACTGCCCCAAAAACCGCCGAGAATGCCCGCCCGTTCGGCTTCGTAATCGTTGGGACTCGTCAGGAACTGCCAGTCCAGCCAGTGCCAGGCCCGGCTGGTGACCGCGATCAGCAGCACGGCAAGAACCAGAACCGAACCCCACGCCGCCACCCGGCAGGCCCACTCGAACACGGTCCCCAGCCGATGCCGGTGCGCCAGCCTCCGCGAGTAATGCTCCGGGACGGTCGTCATTGGTAGACCTCCCGGTAGCGCCGCAGAATCATCTGCGAGATGACGTTCAGCGTCAGCGTGATCGCGAACAGCACCAGGGCGACGGCGTAAATGCTGCTTTCGAGCGTCGAGCCGGGCGGCACGTCCCCCTTCATCACGTTGACGATGAACGCGGTCATCGTCTGAATCTGCGACAACGGGTTCGCCGTGAGCTGCGCCTGCTGCCCCGACGCGATCGCGACCGCCATCGTCTCCCCGATGCCGCGCGACAACGCCAGAATGAACGACGCCAGAATGCCCGACAACGCCGACGGCACGACAATCCTTACGCTGACGTCGAACCGCGTCGAACCGAGGGCGTAACCCGCTTCGCGCAGGCTTTGCGGCACGGCCCGCAACACGTCCTCGCTCAACGAACAGACCATCGGCATGATCATGATGCCGACGACGATCCCGCCGCTGAGCGCGTTGAAGGTGTCGACATTGAAGCCCAGCCAGTCCTGAAACACGGGCCGCAGCACGTAGGGCGTGATGAACTTGAGCGCGAAGTAGCCGTACACAATCGTCGGCACGCCGGCCAGCAGTTCCAGCACCGGCTTGAGGATCGACCGCGTCCGCGGGGCGGCGTATTCGCTGAGGTAAATCGCGGCGAGCAACCCGATCGGCAAGCCGACGAGGCCGGACGTCACCACGATCAGCATCGTCCCCGCGAACAGCGGCAGGATGCCGTAGTGCTGTTGCCCGTCTCCCTCGAAGTCCGGAGTCCAGCGAGTTTCGGTGAAGAACTCCCGGACGGAGACCTGCTGAAAGAACGCCTTGTGCGGCGGCAGGCTGAACACGGCTTCGCTGAGCAGCACGAGAATGATGGCGACCGTCGTCACCACCGACAGCCCGGCGCAGGCGAACAGCACCCAGCGAATCAAGCGTTCGCGGATCGTCTGCCAGGTCACCTGCCGCACGAGCGACCCGGGACCGGCAGCAGCGGGCGGCGGATTGTCGCGGGGCGATGTCACGCGGAAAACACTCCGTGGACCGGGATCGACTCGTAGCCACCGCGAAACCGCAAGCGTCGTCCGGCGATCGCTTGCGGTTTCGCGGTCTTGATCTGCGACTATTTTGCGTCGGCCAGCCGCTGCCGCATCTCGGCCAGACGGTCGGCGGGCACCTTGATGTATTGCTTCTTTTCGACGAGGGCCTGGCCGTCATCGCTCAGGAAATACTCGACGAACTGCGCGACTTCGGGACGCTTCAATTCTTCCTTGTTCACGTAAATGAACAACGGGCGGCTGAGGGGCGTGTACTCGCCGCTGAGAATGGTGGCCGCGGTCGGCAATACGCAGGTGGCCTGGTCGCCGTGCGTGATCGCGAGCGCCCGCAACTGGTCCTGATTCTCCGCGAAGTACGCGAACCCGAAGAAGCCCATCGCGAACTTGTCGCCGGCGACCCCCTCCACCAGCACGTTGTCGTTCTCGCTCTGCGAGTAATCGGTCCGGCACTGCCGGGCCTTGCCGTTGATGGCTTCCGTGAAGTAATCGAACGTGCCGGACTGCGTCCCCGCGCCGAACAGCTTGAGCGGCTCATCCGGCCACGCGGGATCGACGTCACTCCATTTCTGAACTGTGCTGTCTTTGTCCCAGATCGTCTTGAGCTGCTCGGTGGTGATGCACTTGACCCAGTCGTTCTTCGGGTTGACGACGACCGACAGCCCGTCGATCGCGACCTGCAGCTCGATGTATTCGATCCCCTTCTCCTTGCAGGCGGCGATCTCCACGTCGGTAATCGGCCGTGAGGCATTGCAGATGGCCGCCTGCCGTTCGATGAGCTTCTTGAAACCGGCGGTGGTGCCCGTCTCCGCGACCGAGACGCTGACCGCCTCGTGAAGCCGTTTGTACTCCACCGCCATCGCCTGCGTGATCGGGTAGACCGTGCTGGACCCGCTGACGTCGATGGTTGCGGATGCGGTTTGACCGGGCTCGCCGCCCCCGCCGCCTGCGGTTCCGGGAGCATTGGATGGAACGGCCTTGATGCAGCCGCACGACAGGGCCGCCGCGGCGATCGTTCCGAGGATCCATCGCTGGGCGGTGATCGATCTGGGCAGTCCGTTCGGGATCATGCAACGGGGTCTCGGGAAATCGGGCAGTGGGTCAGTTTCACTGCATACCAACCCGAAGCGTAAGCGAGGACGAATAAGTACACGTCCTCGCTTACGCTTCGGGTTGGTATTCCTGCGGAATAAGGTCAAACTGACCCACTACCGGAAATCGTGGCTTGTGTCCGCGATGCCCGACTGCATCGCCGTCGCCGAGAACAGTACCGCGGAATTGTGAAGATTGCGACAGTTTAATTGTTAAGATTTGATGCAGATTCGGCCCGAGGACCGGAAATGCAACTTCTTCGCGGACAATGGGAAACAGCAATCTGACAGGCATAGGATCGTCGCGTCCCTTGTCCCGCCGCGCCGTCGTGTGACAATGAGCCGGGTGAACTCGCAGACCAGTCGGCCTGCACCACGGGATGAGACAACACGGAGGGATGGGAATGCAGCGGCAAGCAGTTTGGACCGGCGTCGCATGGCTGTGTGGAATGGCGTTCTGGTGCGGCGGCGCGGTGCCGGCCTCCGCCCAGCAGTTCGTGGAGCGGGTCTACCGGGACGACGCCGGCAGCCACAAATATCAAGTCTTCGTTCCCGCGGGCTATTCGCCGAATCGCCCGGCGCCTGCCCTCCTGTTCTTGCACGGTGCGGGAGAACGGGGGACTGACGGCCGGTTGCAAACGCAGGTCGGCCTCGGACCGTACGTTAAGGCGCGCGGCGCGGCCTTTCCGTTCCTCGCCATCTTCCCGCAGGCGGAGGACATCCGCGGGCGGTTGCTCACGCCGTGGACCGAAGGTCAGCCCGATGCCGAGCGGGCGCTGAAGATTCTGGACGAAGTTCAGCGGACCTACGCCGTCGACTCCCGCCGCATCGCCTTGGTGGGCTGGTCGATGGGAGGCTACGGCGCCTGGAGCCTGGGGGCCGCCCATCCCGAAAAGTGGTCTGCCGTCGTCGCGATTTCCGGAGGTGGTGACCCGGCACAAGTCGCGGCGCTGAAGGGCACGCCGGTCTGGGCCTTTCACGGCGCGCGCGATGCGATCGTGCCGGTGACCGAATCGCAGAAGATCGTCGAAGCCCTCCAAGCCGCGGGGGGCACGGTCGCCTACAACGAATTCCCCGACGCTGGACACGAAATCTCCCGCGAGACATTCGGCAACGACGGTTTCCTGGCGTGGTTGGTCGACTCTCGACGACCCGCCCAACTGTCGGCAACGTCCGTCCCGCTCAAGATCGAGCCGCCGCCGTTTGTCCCCGCCTTGGAATTGCCCCACTCGGCCGGCGTGCGATTGGGGAACGAGGCCTTGTCCGCGCTCGCCGAGGCCGCCCCGCAACTCGTCCCCGCGAACATGCTGACCGGCCGGCTGAACGACATGTTCGACAGCACCAGCGCCCAGGGCCGCAGCTTTTCCGTGCGGTTTTCCGGGATCTCGTATACGGGCCGGCTGGAGCGCGTGGTCATCAAAGCCACAGGCAACGACCGCGTGCTGATGCAACTCGGGCTGCGGAACATCACGCTGTCGATCGGCGGGACATCCGTCAACGGTGCCCGCCATTCGGCCTCCGCAGGACCGATCACCATCGGCATCGGCCATAATCAACCGGTCTGGCTGGCGATGGAAGTCGCGCCCTACGTCGAGAACCGTCGGCTGCGTTTGCGGCTGCTGGGCGCGAACTTTTCGATCCCGCCGGAGAGTTACTACGTCACGCAGCCCGCCGGCGTCTCCGTGCGGGGACTGGGGATGACGCAGGACCGCGTCGTCAGCGGCCTGGTGAGCGGGCTGTACGGCGCCCGTGGCCGAGTGGAGAACGAAGTCCGCGCGATCGCTCCGAACATCGTCCGGCAGATGGAAGACCAACTGACGTTCGTCGATCCCAGCCCGATCGTCGCCGGGTTCTGGCCGCTTCCCGTCTATCAGCCGCGGCTGCGGGCCTACCCGGAATCCGTGAAGACCGACGCGAACGGCATCTCGCTCGTGTTGGGAATGACGGCGGCGGCCTTCGTTCCGGGTACGACGTCCGGATCACCTCCGGTGGCCCCCGCGAAGGTGACATTGGACAGCCTGTCGTCCGGGACGAATCTGCAAGTGTCGCTCGCCCCCCAGGTGTTGTCGCCGTTGTCTGAATTGCTGATCCAGTCGGACCTGGCCCGCATCAACCTGCTCGATATTCCCGAACCTTCGTTCGCGCGCTTCGTGGATCGCGCGGCGATGACGGAGATCCTGCCCGATCTTGAGCGCTTCCCCGACGGGACCGATCTCCGCGCGGAACTGGTGCTCACACAGCCGCTCGCTGTTCAATCGGGGACTTCGACGACCGCGGATTCGGCGGTGTCGCTGAAACTGCAACTCCCCGGCGTGCGGATCGACATCGCCACGCGCGAACCCGGCGCGACATCGAAATGGCAGCCGTATGCGCAATTCCCACTCAACGTTGCCGACGACGTGACGGCCGCGCTTGAGAAGCCCAGGCACGATCGGCGGCTGTTGGGGCTGGACTGGGGCGAGGGCGCGACGATCACCGGCACAGGTCGGTTCGCAACAGGCGTCGAGCCGACCAATGCCGCCATCAACACCGAGCGCTTCGTCGCGATGTTTCGAGAAAGCTGGTCGAAGTGGACGGCGCGCGGGGCCTCGGCCACGCCTGTCGCCGACCTGATGTTCGGCACGACCAAGCTGCGGTTGCAGACACTGACGGGCGAATCCGCCACGCTGACTGCCGGGTTCGACATTCCCACGATCAAGCTGGCCAATCTCGCCGAAGCGGAATTCGTCTACGAAACCCGCGGACCAAGGAGCGGCTGGGGCGGGCCGTACACGCTGAGTCCCGGCAAGACGCAGGAGTTCGTGTTGACCTATCCGTTGACGTATCGGCATCGAGGGCCGAACGGCGTCGAGGAATACACGCTGGATGTCGGCAGCCACTCCGAATTCCGCGTTCCCGTGCGTGGCGGCCCGCCGCGGCTGTTCGAGGCGCGGGCTGCGGCCGATTAAAGGTAGGCGTCTTAATTCAGGACGGCTTTGATGTCCGGTCCCCTCGCCCCCGTCTTCGGGGGAGAGGGTTAGGGTGAGGGGGGACGATCGCTTCACAGGATGATGACTGCCTGGAACACCAACCCGAAGCGTGAGCGAGGGCGAGCGCTCGCCCTCGCTCACGCTTCGGGTTGGTGTAGGACACGGCAGGAAGCGCTCGCCCCCTCACCCCGACCCTCTCCCCCGAAGACGGGGGCGAGGGGGCCGGAGAAGAAAGCCGCCACCCCGACCAGAACTGACGCGCTCCGGGCGCTATTTCCGCGGTCTCCGTGGCGGTCGGCCATTCGATCCTTGATTCCCCTTTGCCCCGCGGTCAGAATGCTGACGGCGTTCCATGCAGCCATCCCGACCTGCCCATTCGCTCGCCGGTCATTCACAACGACCGGGGTCGGGAGTCGTATCCGACATTTCTCCGGGAAGTGACGACCCATGAAGTTCTTGGACGGTCAGACGGTTGGGATCGACCTGGGCACCACCTATTCCGCCATCGCCCGGCTCAGCGAACAAGGCAATCCCGAATCGATCCTCAATGCCGACGGGCGCAACATCACGCCGTCGGTGGTGCTGTTGGCCGAAGACGGTTCGGTCGTGGTCGGGCCGTCCTTCGAGCGGACTTCGCAGGAAGCACCGGACCACATCGTCGAGGCCGTCAAACGGCAGATGGGGAACAAGAACTTCTTCGTCGTCTATCAGAACAAGAAGCTCACGCCGGAGTTCATCTCGGCGTTGATTCTCAAGAAACTGAAGCAGGACGCCGAGAAGCGGATCGGTCCCGTGGCCAATGCGGTGATCACGGTGCCGTACTACTTCAACGACGTCCGCCGCAAAGCCACGCAGGACGCCGGGCGGATCGCCGGGCTGAACGTCGTGGACATCATCAACGAGCCGACCGCCGCCACGCTGGCCTATGCCTGGATGAAGGGGGAGCTCGGCCGCACCGATCTGCAGCAGGAAGCCAAGACCATTCTGGTCTACGACCTGGGCGGCGGCACGTTCGACGTCACCGTCGTCCGCTACACCCCCACCCAGTTCCGCGTGCTCGCCACCGACGGCGACGTGATGCTGGGAGGCATCGACTGGACGCGGCGGATCGTCGATCACATCGCCGAGCAGTTCCAGCGCAAGTTCAGCGACGATCCGCGCGGCGATGCGGAGTCCATCCGCAACTTCACCGTCGAATGCGAAGACGCCAAGCGCGATCTGAGCACCAAGTCGCAGGTGCCGCTGAACGTCTATCACAAGGGGAAGACGCTGTCGCTGGCCTTGACCCGGACCGACTTCGAGCGGATGACGTCCGACCTGCTGCAACGGACCGAGGACACGACCGAACTGGTGCTGCAACAGGCCAAGGTCGATCCGACATCACTGACCGAAGTGGTGCTGGTCGGCGGCTCGACCTACATGCCGGCCGTCGAGAAAATGCTGGCCCGCGTCTGCCGCCGGAATCCCTCGCGCGAAATGAAGCCGGAAGAAGCGGTCGCGCAGGGCGCCGCTATTCACGCGGCGATTCTCGAAGCCCGCGAAAACCGCGGTTCGAGCAAGATCGGACAGGCCGTGATCAACCGGCTGAAGGCGGTGCAGATGTCGGACATCAACTCGCACTCGCTGGGGGTCAAGGTGTCCGACCCGGACAACCGCACGCGCAAGCTCAACCACGTCATGATTCCCCGCAACTCCGCGGTGCCGTGCAGCTTCTCGCAGCGGTTCGCGACGAACACCGCCAACCAGAAGACGATTCACGTCTACATTCTGGAAGGGGACGCCCAGGACCCCGATGCCTGTTCGCAGATCGGCGATTTCCGCATTCTCGACCTGCCCGCGAATCTCCCCGCGGGTTCGCCGGTGGAGGTCACCTACAGCTACGACTCCAACGGCCGCATCCACGCGGCGGCCACGGAACTGACGGGCAACAAGGTGGCCAACACCGAGATCGTCCGCGACATGGGCCTGACCGAGCAGAACGTCGACGCCTTCGAGTCGCTGGCCGCGACGTATCAGGTCGAATAGCCCCGACCGAATTTTTACCGGCAACGCCCAACAGGAAGCCGCGGGGTTCCACCCCCGCGGTCCTTCTCATGGGTGTCCCCCTCGCCGGTTGACCGGCCGCAGTCCATCTGGCACCATCCTGTCGTGGGGCCGTTCGCGCCACTTCCGCAACATCCGCTGAACCCATCGCTCGCGAATCGGCCCGCTGTGAGGATCTGCCTGTGAAGATCGACGTCTACAAGGACTGGCTCGGCATCCCCGAAGGCCCGCGACCGCCCGATTACTACGCGCTGTTGCGGCTCGTGCAGTTCGAGGACGACGTCGACAAGATCCGCAAGAACTACAAGAAGCTCAACGGCCACGTCCGCAAATATGCGACCGGCCAGTATTCCAACGAGTCGCAGGAACTGCTGAACGAACTCGCGCGGGGAATGCTCTGCCTGACCGACGCCGAACGCAAACGCGAGTACGACAGCGGCCTCGGCCGCGAGTTTGACGACGCGGGCTCCAGCGGCGAACGGTCGCTGTTGGGAACCCTGCAGCGCGAAGGGGCAATCACGTCGGCCCAGGCGAACGAGGCCAAGACGCACGCCGAACGGACGGGGCTGTCGCTGCGCGACGCCGTCGTGCAGTTGAAGCTGGCGAATCAGGAGCAGGCCACGCGGGCGTATGCCTCGGAGCTGGGGCTGGCGTACGTCGACATCGCCGACATGATCCCGGAAGAGCAGGCGCTCGACACGCTGCCGAAGGCGGTTGTCCGCCGGTACACCTGTCTGCCGCTGTTCATCGACGGCGACCGCGTGCTGGTGGCCTGTTCGTCGGAGCCGAGCCACGATCTCGAAGAGGAAATCCGGCTGCGCTACAACGCGGCCATGCGGCCGGTGCTCTCCACCCCACAATCCATCAAGGCGGGCATCGACCAGTATTACGCCGCCGGCATGCGGAAGGAGAACGTCCCGCCGCCGAAATCGAAGTCCAATACCGCAGCGAACAAGATCGCCTCGATGGTCGCCTCCAAAAAGCCCGTCTCGCAGATGACCGACGC
Organism: Planctomycetaceae bacterium; assembly: GCA_034439795.1. GTDB lineage: Bacteria > Planctomycetota > Planctomycetia > Planctomycetales > Planctomycetaceae > DSVQ01. Next base: position 13,203 of record JAWXBB010000362.1, read on the forward strand.
CGAGCGGGGCGAACACCGCCAGATGGGCATCGTGCTGATCTGCATGACGTTCGTGGTGTTTTGGAATCTCGACACGTGGCTCTTGAACGACCTCTTGTGGAAGAAGTTCCTCCCCATCCCAAGTTGGCTTCCCATCGCTTCGACGGTTCTCTTCGGCGGGCCGACCATTTTCTTGATTTACCAGATCTATCTCCGGAAGCGATAGACTGAGAAAGGCATGGTCTCACGCAAAGGCGCAAAGCTCGCAAAGACAGAATCAAGATTCGGGAATTCCTTTGCGTGCTTTGCGCCTTTGCGTGAGACACTTCTTGGCCTTTCCAATAGATGCGCTATCAGTCGTTAAGCAGCGATGCGGATGATCTCGCGTGAACTACACGTTCCTCGCACCGCAGCAGATTGTGTTCGGCTGGGGCCGCAGGGCCGAACTGGGCCGCGTGGCCGCCGCGTGGGGGCACCGTGCGTGGCTGCTGTCGGGCAGCCGCACGCTCGAACGGACGGGCGTGATCGATCAGCTCGCCGCGACGCTGTTCGCCGCCGGAATGACCGTGGAACGCGCGCAGGCTCCCGGTCGCGAACCGGAGGTTTCCGACGTTGATCAATTGACCGATGACTGGATGCAGCGCGGCATCGGCGAAGGCGACGTCATCGTCGCGGTCGGCGGCGGCTCCACCATCGACCTCGCCAAGGCCGTCGCGGCGATGGTCACCAATCCGCAGGGACCGTCGGTCGTCGACTTCCTCGAAGGCGTCGGCCGCGGGTTGCAGGTGCTCGTCCCGCCGATTCCGATGGTCGCCGTCCCGACCACCGCGGGGACCGGCACCGAGGCGACGAAGAACGCCGTCATCTCGTCGTACCAGCCGCCGTTCAAGAAGAGCCTGCGGTCCGACCGGATGGTTCCCAAAGCGGTGGTCGTCGATCCGGAATTGACCGTCAGCGTCCCGGCCGACGTGACGGCCCACACGGGCATGGACGCCATCACGCAACTCATCGAAAGCTACATCTCGAAGAAAGCCGCGCCGATCCCGCAGGCGCTGTGTCTCGAAGGCTTGCGGGCCGCGATTCCGGCGATCCCGAAAGCCTGCCACGACGGCACGAACCGCTGGGCACGCGAGTCGATGGCGCATGCGGCTTTGCTGTCCGGCATGGCGCTGGCCAATTCGGGGCTGGGCCTGGCCCACGGCGTGGCGGCGGCGCTCGGCGTGCATTGCCTGATGCCGCACGGACTGGCCTGCGCGGTGATGTTGCCGACGGCGCTCCGGTTCAATCTCCCGGTCTGTCGCGAGTTGTATGCGGGACTGTCGACGATGCTGTGGCCGCAGCCGTATCCCTCGCGCGAAGCCGCTGCGGACATGTTCGTCGAACGGATCGCCGAACTGTGCCGCGTGGTCGGCATCCCGCAACGGCTGCGCGAGCTGGGCGTGCTCCAGGAGCAGATCCCCGCGCTCGTGACGGCCTCGCACGGGAACAGCCTGAGCGGCAACCCGCGCGACGTCACCGATGACGAATTGCGCGGCCTGTTGGAGGCGGTCTGGTGATCCTCGCCGTCGGCCTGACCCCCGCGTGGCAGCAGATTCTGACGTTCCGTTCGCTCGCGCTGGGCGAGGTCAATCGGGCCGACGACGTCATCGGCTGCGCGTCGGGCAAGGTGCTCAACGTCGGCTGCGCGCTGCATCACCTCGGCGTCGCGTCGCACACGCTATCCCCCGTCGGCGGCCATACGGGGGAGCAGATCCGCACCGATTGCGCCGTGCTCGGCCTCCCCGCGACGTGGATCGAAAGCCGGTCCTCGACCCGCGTCTGCACGACGCTGCTCGATCGGTCATCAGAGCAGACGACGGAGCTGGTGGAGGACTCCGCACCGCTGTTGAATTCCGAATTGGAAGCGTATCGCCGCGCGTTTGTCGAGCTGATTCCGCAAGCACGGATGGTGGTCGTCAGCGGTTCGCTGCCGAAAGGAACGCCATCCGACTTCTTCACGACGTTGCTCGACGGCGTGACCGTACCGGTGATGCTCGACATCCGCGGGCCGGAATTGTTGGCGTGCCTGCCGCGGCGGCCGTGGTTGGTGAAGCCAAACCGCGAAGAACTGGCGGCGACGTTCGACCGTCCGCTCGCCACCGACGACGAGCTGCTCGCCGCGATGCACGAACTGCGGTCGCGCGGCGCGGAACACGTCGTGGTCAGCGACGGCCCGCACGCCGTCTGGTCGGCGGGACCGAACGGCGTCGAATGCACGGCACCGTCGGAGGTGGAAGTTGTCAACCCGATCGGCTGCGGCGACTGTCTTACCGCCGGGCTGGCTGTCGCATGGTCCGAAGGCCGCCCGTGGCGCGACACCGTGCAATTCGGCATCGCGGCGGCGGCGGAGAACGCCCGGCATCTGCTGCCGGCGCGGTTCCCGCGGGGGAGTAGTTGGTAGGCGGTCAGTAATAGGCAGAAAAGAAGACATCGCGCGACGTCTTGTCCTGTCTGCCGATCACCGACCACCGATCACCGACCACCTTTCCCCCGCCTCTTCTCCAAAATCTCAACCACGGCGACCGGAATTGGGCTTGCCGGATGCCGATAAATGAGAAATCATAAGAGTGCGGGTCGGGCAGACGCTGTCCGACGGACTGAAAGCCCGCGAGGTGTCCGGCCCTGGCGGACCGGTCGAAGCGGGGAAACCTTTTCAGGAAGGAGGTGGTCTAGTGGATTCTGACAGTAAACGCCAGCGAGGTGGTATCGTCTGACGACAGTCGACGGGCTGTCTGCAGACAGCTACTGTCTCATCCGCGGATCGCTTTCGATCCCGACGATGAGTGTTGAATCTCCGGCCCGGTGCTGCTCAGCAGTGCCGGGTCGGAGTCTTTTGTGGGGGGGGAAGGCCCCGGAAGCCGCGGGGTCCCACCCCCGCGGATCGACTCTTCGGAGTCGCGCGACATTCGTCCGTGGGGATGGAACCCCACGGCTTCATGACCGCGCTCCACCGACCACCTTTCATCCAAACGGCCCCGCGAATTTGCCCCAGCGGCCGGTGAAGACCTGGTCGGTCAGCGGCTTGCGGACGCGGGCCGCGCGGTCGCGCTGCTGGAGGTCGTCGCTGACTTCGGCCTCAGCGGCGGGATAGCCGATGGCGATCGCCGCGACCGGGTCGTGCGTCGCGGGAATCTGCACTACGATGCGGGCCTTGTCGGCGTCGAAGCCGGCCATCGCATGGCAGTAGATCCCCTGCGACAGCGCCTGCAGGAACAGGTTCTCGGTCGCCAGCCCGACGTCGTGATACGCGTGCCGATTCGGCTTGTCGTTCCGCGCGAAATTCAGCTTCGCGCACGAGATGACCAGCGCGTACGCCTGCTTCGCCCACTTCTGGTTGGCCTCCACGAGACAGCCGAGCATCGCCGCAAATGACTCCGGATGGTCCTGCGTCGCCACGCAGAACGCCCACGGTTGTTCGTTGTACGATGACGGCGCCCAGCGGGCCGCCTCGAACAGGCTCCCCAGCACGCCCGGCTCGATCTTCTTTGACGACAGGCCGACGGGACTCCAGCGCTCGCGCACCAGCTCCGTCAACGCAAACGACGATTCCGCGGGTTTCTTCATGACGGGCGATCCTTGAGGGGAGAAAGGCGATGGGTGATAGATGGTCGGTGATAGGCAGAGAGGAATCAATCACCACGTTTTCTTCAGGTGTGCGTCTCGATTCTGGATTGAGAGCGCGAAGACATCGCCATCATTCACGGATTTCAGCCGCGAAGCGGCGACAGACCGTAGCCCCAGGCGTAAGCCTGGGGGAACAAGCTGTCGGAGTCGCGCAGCCCCGGAGGGGCGACAGAAGTTCGCAACGCGGATCGAGTTTCTGTCGCCCCTCCGGGGCTGGTGTGTTGCGATTCGACTGGTCCCCAGGCTCACGCCTGGGGCTACGATCTGTCGCCCCGCTGGGGCTGAAGACCAGCACCCAAGAGGGGCATGATCGATTTCACCCAGAATTGGGATGCACACCCGTTTTCCTCGCCGATCACCCACCACCTACCACCCATCACCTGTTTCCGTTACCTTGTCCGTCGTCCGAGATCGGCACCTCCCTGAAGACTTCCCTGGAGAGAATTCTATGCCTGCGGTCTCCACTTTGGCGATGGTTCTTGGCATGTTGTTCGCCGAACTGCCCGGCAACGACGCCGTCCAGCCCGTGAAGCTGCTCGAAGTGCATGCGTACTGCGAAGGGGTGGTCTTCGATCACGCCGGCCGTGGGTACATTTCGCACGGCGACCGGATCACGCAGTTCACCGTTGACGGTCAGTCGAAAGTCTGGGCCACCACCGGCGCGCCCAACGGCCACAAGGTGCTCGCCGACGGCACGCACTTCGTCTGCGACGCCAGCCGGCACGCGGTCCTCAAGCTGAGCGCCGACGGCCAACTGCTGCCGAGCGCCTCCGACGTCTGTGACGGGAAGCCGCTGCGCGGTCCGAATGATCTGACGCTCGACACGCCCAACGGCGGGTTCTACTTCACCGACCCCGGCGAATCCGGCATCAAGAATCTCATCGGGACTATTCACTACGTCGATCGCGCGGGCAAGACGGGACTGTGCGCCGGCGGGCTGGCGTTTCCGAACGGCATCGTCATCACCCCGGACGGCAAGCGGCTGCTCGTCGCCGAGAGCCAGAAGAATCGCGTCCTCGAATATCCGGTGCTGTCGCCGGGCAAACTCGGCGAGCAGAAGGTGTTCGCCGAGTTGCCGGCGAAGTCCGGTCCCGAGCAGATCGACAATCAGCCCGACGGCATGTGCCTCGACGCCGCGGGCAATCTGTACGTCGCGCATTACGGCATGAAGCAGGTGCAGGTGCTCGACCCGACCGGCAAGCTGATCCGGCGTTACGGCGGCGGCAACGTCACCACCAGCAACGTGGCGTTCGGCGGCCCGAAGCGCGACCAACTCTTCGTCACCGGCGGCCTCGGCGCGGAAGCCAGCAAGGGGGGCCTGCTCCGGCTGGATCTCAACACCGAGGGGTTGTTGATTCTGCCGGCTGCGGCGAAGTGATTCTCGCAGGGTGGGCTGTGTCTACCATGATTGCCGCATGGTAGTCGGGACAACCCTCTACAACAACTTGACCGTCCCCGTCCGAGCAGCGTACTGTGCGGGGATGGACGAACCCGACGACGATTCGCTGCCCGATCTTTTCGCGCCGTGGCGATGGAGGCCGTGGACGCTGACGTGGGTGATCTTTCTTGCCCTGCTGTCCGGTGGCATCACGACGTGGCTGCTCATCGAGCTGTCGGTGCCGCGGCCAGTCCACAGGTCAGAGCCATACACGGAGTTACCGACACAAACTGTCACTCCTTCGGCTAAGTTAGCTGATGTACAGGGCGAGGAATCTGATGACGACTATTGGCAGTACGATCCAGACGACGGACGACGGTTTAAGGCGGAGCTGATTCAGCACATTCAATCCGCTAACCGGATCGTGGTGACAGAGCACGCAAACTTCACGGATTTCTGGACGCGCACCGGAACATTGGAGGCCAAAGACATCGTCTATGGAACCATCACGCTCGATGCGACTCAGAAAAGTCGCTTGCTGGCGACTGTGAAAGCGATGTCCGATGGGGCGATGTCCGGAGGTTCCGGCTGTATTTTCGAGCCACACCACACCATCGCCATCTACAACGACGGATCACTCACGAGTTCGGTGAGGATTTGCTTCCTATGCAGTCAAATCCAGTGGGACGGAACTAGGTGGATTCCGCCGCGCGATGTCTGCATGCAAATTCGCGGCTTTATCGAATTCCTCGGATTCACGCCCTCTCGTGACTGGAAGGCATTGGCACAGGCCGACCAGTCGGAATAGGCAACCGGGATGCGTCAGCGCACCGTCGAAGTGTGTGTCGGAATCGCGGCAACGGCCGTTGGGGTCGTGGTCTTCCCGGCCATCGGGCACGTTCATTCCGGGCCTTATCCACCTACGTTGGGGGACTGGATGGCACCATACGTGTTTGCGGCGCTGTGTGTTCTCGGGACAGTCACGGTGTCGGTCTGCCTGACTCGGCTTGTCTTCGAGTTTTTCAACCGAGAGCATCCCCCTCATTAAGTGAGGGGATCTCAAAGTGTACCACCACGCACACTCTTGCTTCGCCCTCCCCCCTCCGCGGACCGTGCCAGCATGGATCATCCTCCAGCACTGTCGAGACGGGTCGCATGGTTCGCAGCGCTCGCGACCGTTTGCTTTCTTGCGTATGTGCTGTGGCAAGCTGAGCGCCGCTCGGGCGATCAGCCTCAACCCAGAGCAGGTGTGCACACCGTTGAGCAGCTTCAGCGGATCGCGGCTGAGTCCCTTCGGATTGGCATGACCATAAGTGAGGTCGGTGCAGTTTTGCGATCGGAGAATCTAACCAATATTGCGAGAGGCCACGACGGAATCACCTTTAACCTCTTCTATGGGAGCGAGAGGCTTTCGGATCCGGTGCTGATAGTTTCCTTCCGGAGAGGCGATGGTGACGAAATGCGCGCCACCGAATGGAAGGTCGAGAAGTAGCCGATGGCCAACCCCGCAGTTGACCATCCATCCCCATCCGCGTACCGTCCGGCTATGGACAATCCTCCAGCACTGCCGCCGCGAGTCGCGTGGTTCGCGCCATCGCTGAAATTGGCGCTATGGCTGCTCTTCACCGGGCTGCTCTTCGCTCTAATGCACGGCGTCCTCGATTTCACAAATCCCAATGGCTTGGGGACCAAGGAGATCATCGGGGGTGTTGTTCTGATTGTCGTCGTTTACTTCGCGCTGATCTTCTCGCCCACTTGGGCGGGAGGACGAATTATGCTTGATTCACAGCCAACCGTGGGTTGGATTACACTGACGACGCTCTGGGGTGCCGCATTCGGCTTCGCATTGGTTGATTTGCTGGACCTGCTTGATGGCTACCATTGGAGCGATCCCAGTCGCATGCCAGAGGCCTTCACGGCCAGCAGCCTGGGAGCGATTGTCGGGGCGTGGCTGGGACTGATTTTTGAGAAACGCCTAGCCGCCGTGCCGGGTTCTCGCGATCGGTTGCTCTGCGGTTTCGCATATCTCGTGGCGGCCGCAGTCGCATATCTTATCCTGCTGCGCCCGGCATTGCAGACGGCCAGCAAATAGGACTTGCTAGCCCTCGTGCGTCCCCAGCATCCGAAATTGGAGGTAAGCGCGCCTCCGGTTGAAAATGGAGCACAATCAGCCGTGGACTTACAACCGCATCGCGTTGCGACGGGCACCCCGGCCGGGTACGCTACGCGATCCGGTCGTCGCCGACACGGACGCCTGCGATGAGGCGGACGGTGCGGTGCTGCGAGCCGTGTACCGACACCGCCTCACGAGAGCGTCATGGCTGACCCGAAGACCGATCCCAAGTCCGGACCGCGGACGACCAAAACGCCCCGTCGCGGACCGGACGAACCCCAGCGGCCCGCCTTTTCCGGCTCGTGGGTCTTCGCACTCGTCCTGCTCGCCATCGGCCTGATTCTGATCTGGCGGCAGTCGCCCGCCAACAATGGCTCGCGCGTCAGCTACACGTTTCTCTGGAACGAAGTCGAGAAGCACAACGTCGAGCGGGCGCTGTTCCAGGGGGAGATCGTCACGGGCGAATTCAAGAAGCCCCCGGCGAACCCGCACGCCAAGGGGGAATTGCAGGAGAGCTTCAACGCCGTCCTGCCGGTTCGCGACGACGAGACGCTGCTGACCTTCATGCGCGAGAACGGGGTCGAGGTCACTGCCGTCCCGCAGCAGGTCGGCTTCGCGATGCAGTTTCTGGCGTTCCTGGCGGCGTCGATCATCACGCTGGGAATTATCTGGTTCCTGCTGCGGCGGAGTTCCGACCCGATGTCGTCGGGCATGATGGGCAATTTCATCCGCAGTCCGGCCAAACGCTTCAAGCCGTCGGATCATCAGACGACGTTCGACGACGTCGCCGCGATGGAGCAGGCCAAGGCGGAGTTGCAGGAGATCGTCGAGTTCCTGAAGAGTCCCGCGAAGTTCCAGCGGCTCGGGGCGCAGATTCCCAAGGGGGTGCTGCTGATGGGCCCGCCGGGCACCGGCAAGACGCTGCTGGCCCGCGCGGTCGCCGGCGAAGCGGGGGTGCCGTTCTTCAGCATCAACGGCTCCGAGTTCATTCAGATGTTCGTCGGCGTCGGCGCCAGCCGCGTTCGCGACATGTTCCGCACGGCGAAGGAGAGCGCGCCGTGCATTCTGTTCATCGACGAGATCGACGCCGTCGGCCGGGTCCGCGGGGCGGGTCTCGGCGGCGGTCACGACGAACGCGAACAGACGCTGAACCAGATCCTCAGCGAGATGGACGGCTTCCAGCAAACCGAGGCCGTCATCGTCGTCGCCGCGACCAACCGCCCGGACGTGCTCGACCCCGCATTGTTGCGGCCCGGTCGGTTTGATCGCCACGTCACGGTGGACCGGCCGACACGGGTCGGCCGGGCGGCGATTCTGAAAGTCCACTCGCGCAAGGTGCCGCTGGCGGAGGACGTCGATCTGGACCGGATCGCGTCGGGGACGATCGGGTTCTCCGGCGCGGAACTCAAGAATCTGGTCAACGAAGCCGCGCTCAACGCCGCCCGAGCCGGTCGCGACAGCGTGACGGCGGAGGACTTCGAAGCGGCCCGCGACAAAGTTCTGATGGGGCCGCGCCGCGAAGAAGTGCTGAGCCTGCACGAAAAGGAAATGACGGCGTACCACGAAGCCGGCCACGCGCTGCTGGCGTGGCTGTCGCCCGACGTCGATCCGCTCCACAAGGTGACCATCATTCCTCGCGGCCGGGCGCTCGGCGTCACGCAACTGTTGCCGAACGAGGAACGCTACAACATCGGTGAACGCCGGCTGCACTCGCAACTGGCGTTCATGCTGGGCGGCCGCGCGGCCGAGAAGCTGGTGTTCAACGAATACTCCGCCGGAGCCGAAGACGACCTGAAGCGGGCCACGCAAATGGCCCGGCGAATGATCTCGCGCTGGGGCATGAGCGACGTCATCGGCCCGGTGGCGTTTCGCGACTCCGAATCGCACCCGTTTCTCGGCAAGGAATACCACGAACAGCGAGAATACAGCGAAGACACCGCCAAGACCATCGATTCCGAAGTCCAGCGGTTTCTTACTCAGGCCGATCATCGGGCCATGAAAACGCTGGCCGATCATCGCAACGAGCTGGATAAGTTGTCCAAAGCGCTGATCGAAAAGGAGTCGCTGGAGATGCCGGAAATCACGGCGGTTCTCGGCGAGCCGCCCCCGCGGTCCGACGCCGTCCCCAAGCTCAACGGAGAACCCGTCGGCGACGCGAACCAACCGGCGATGTAGAGCTTTGACGGGGTGGCCGGGGCTGGACCGACCAACGGGAGGGAAGCCCCGGTGAGCGTGCACAAGACCGGGGTTTCGCCGAAGCGGCTCCAGCCCCGGCCACCCAGCCGTAGATTTTCGTGCGTAGCGATGCCCCACCGCGGCAACTATACTCGTTCCGTCCGGTCGTGTTGTCTCCAGTCCCTCAGCGGACGGCGCGTTCCATGAACTTTCTCAAAAAGCTGTTCGCCCGCAGACCGAGGGTGCCGAAGGTCGACATCGCGAAGCGATTCGAGCTGATCGCCCGCACCGGCCAGGGCAGCATGTCCAAGGTCTGGCGGTCGCGCGACATGACCACCGGCCGCAGCGTGGCCGTCAAGATCCTCGACGTCGACAAGACGAAGCGGTTCGAAGCCCGGTTTGCCGTCGCCGCGAAAAAGCCCACGGAGGGCGAAATCGCGATGCAACTCCGCCATCCGCACATCGTGAAGACCATCGAACACGGCATCACCACCAAGAACGAACAGTATCTGGTGATGGATTTCATCGAAGGGAACGGCCTCAGCTATCTGATCGACCTGCAGAACGACGCGATGAAGCAGAACCGCATCCGGTTCATGATCGAACTGGGCGAGGCGATTGAATACTTTCACCGCGAAAACTGGATTCACCGCGACATCTGCCCCCGCAATGTCATGATCGACCGCGACCTGACGGTGAAGCTCATCGACTTCGGCCTCGTCGTCCCCAACACCCCCACTTTCCAGGCCCCTGGCAACCGGACCGGCACCGCGAACTACATGGCCCCCGAACTCATCAAACGCCAGCGGACCGATCAGCGGCTCGATATTTTTTCGTACGCCATCACCTGTTTCGAAATGTGCGCCAAGCGCCTCCCGTGGGAAGCCGCCGAAACGCTGGAAGCGGTGACGCAGCACATCAACGCGCCCCCGGTGGACCTGGCGAAAGTTTCGAAAGACATCGACCCGCAGGTTTCGACGACGATCATGAAGGGCCTCGCAGTCCGCCCGGACGACCGCTGGCAAACCATGACGGAGATGCTCGAACCGTTCCGCGAAGCCGAGCAGCGCCGACTGAAGAAGTGAACGCGACGTCGTTCGAGAACGGAGTCTCCCGCGTGCCGCCGACGTCTTCCCTGCCGCGATCGAACTCGCCCGCGCGCGGCGTCGAGGGGTTGAACCCCGCCCAGCGCGACGCCGTGCTGACAGAATCTGGGCCGTTGCTTGTGCTCGCCGGCGCGGGGACCGGCAAGACGCGCGTCATCACGTATCGCATGGCGGAGCTGATCCGCCGCGGCGTGCCGCCGGAACGCATTCTGTCGGTGACGTTCACCAACAAAGCCGCGCGCGAGATGCAGGAGCGGATGCAGTCGGTGCTGGGCCGGCGGATGAAGACCCGGCCGTGCATCTCGACGTTTCATGCGTACTGCGTCCGCGTCTTGCGGGACGAGATCACGGCGCTCGGTTATCCGCCGAAATTCGTGATCTACGACCGGGGCGATCAGGAGTCCGCCGCGCGGAAGGCGCTGCGCGATTTGCGGCTGCCCGATACGTCCCTGCGGCCCGGCGATCTGCTGAGCTACATCAGCCGCTGGAAGACGGTCGGCGTGCGCGCCGACGACGCCGGCGATTTCGTCGAGGACGACCGCGGTTTCCTCGCGGCGATGGCGTATCGCAAGTATCAGTCGTCGCTGCGGGCCGCCGGCGCAGTGGACTTCGACGACCTGCTGCTGCTCACCCGGCAACTGTTCGAGGAATACCCCGATGTTCTCGAACTGCAGCAACAACGGTTCGAACACGTGCAGATCGACGAGTACCAGGACACGAACGAGCTGCAATTCCGCATCATCGCGGACCTCGTGGAGCCGCACCGCAACCTGTGCGTGGTGGGGGACGACGACCAGTCGATCTACGGCTGGCGCGGGGCCGAGATCAAGCACATCCTCGGTTTCCAGCAGCACTTTCCGGGGGCGAAAGTGGTCCGGCTGCAGGACAACTACCGCTGCACGACTGAGATCATTGCGACCGCGAATCAACTCGTCCGCCGCAACCGCGGCCGGCACGAGAAGACGCTCATCGCGCACAAGTCGGGCACGCCGGTGCTGTTCAAGCCGTATCCCGACGAGACCGCCGAGGCCGAGGGAGTCGTCCGCGAGATCAACTATCTCATTTCGCAAATGAACGTTGCACCGAGCGATGTGGCCATTCTGTTCCGCACCAACGAGCAGCCGCGAATGTTCGAGTCGGAACTGCGTCGGCTCCGCGTGCCCTACACGCTGGTCGGCGGGCAATCGTTCTTCGACCGCAAGGAAGTCCGCGACCTGTTCGCGTATCTCAAGGTGCTCGCACAACCGGACGACGAAGTCTCACTGCTGCGGATCATCAACACCCCCAGCCGCGGCATCGGCGATGCGTCGGTCGAGAAGGTGCTCACGCGGGCGGTCAAATCCGGACAACGCTTCTGGGACACCGTCCCCGCCGCGGCGGACGCGAAGGAAATCTCGGCGAAGACGGTCAACGCGCTGCAAGCCTTCCACGAGCAACTGCGGGATTTCCGCAGCCGCGTGGACCAGCCCGGCCGCCGGCTCAGCGACGTCGCCGAACAACTGCTGGACGCCATCGACTACGATTCCGAAATCCAGCGGCAGTACAAAGAGGCCCACCAACAACTCGCGCGGTCCGGGGTCATCGACGAGTGCCTGACCGCGATCCGCGAGTACGAGCAGCGGGCATTGCGGCCGACGCTGTCGGAGTTTCTGGAGCAGTCCGCGCTCGCCGGCGGCGAGCCCGATTTCGGCGAGAAGCCCGAACACGAACAGCCCGCGGTCAAGCTGATGACGCTGCACAGCGCGAAGGGGCTGGAGTTTCCCCGCGTGTATTTGGTCGGTCTTGAAGAGGGGTTGCTGCCGCATCAACGCTCCGTCGACGCCGACGACACGGCGAGCATCGAAGAGGAGCGCCGGCTGGCTTACGTCGGCGTGACTCGCGCGAAAGACTTCCTGACGGTGTCGTGGGCAGCCACCCGCATGAAATGGGGCAAACGCCGCGAGACCGTGCCGTCGCGCTTTCTGAACGAGATGCAGGACGAAGAGTGACCGCACCGGCAGCGCTCCGCTAAAATGACGTGGCGATGTCTGTCCTCCAACAATTCGACGCCCTGCTCGACGACACGATGCTCGCCGACCGGCAGCGGCTGCGCCGCCGATTGCGCGAACTCCGCGACGCCGAGCGGAAGGGGCAACCGTTCGACCAGAATCTGGAACGCTTCCGAGCCGAACTGGAGCAATCGACAACCGCGCTGCGCACGCGCTCGGCCGCACGCCCGGTGGTGACCTTCGACGAATCGCTCCCCATTCACGCCCGGCGGACCGACATTGCCGATGCGCTGAGGAAGCATCAGGTCCTGGTCGTCGCGGGAGAGACCGGCTCCGGCAAGTCGACGCAGTTGCCGAAGATCTGCCTCGAACTCGGCGGCGGCGTGTGCGGTCTCATCGGCCACACGCAGCCGCGACGCATCGCCGCACGGACAATTGCCAGCCGGATCGCCGATGAGTTGCACGTCCAGCTCGGCCGCGAGGTCGGCTATCAGGTGCGGTTCACCGACGCGACCAGCCCGCAGACGCACATCAAGCTGATGACCGACGGCCTGCTGCTCGCCGAAACGCAGTCCGATCGCTGGCTCAGCCGGTACGACACGCTGATCATCGACGAGGCCCACGAACGGTCGCTGAACATCGATTTCCTCATCGGCTACCTGCACCGGCTGCTGCCGAAGCGACCCGATCTGAAGCTGATCATTACGTCTGCCACGATCGACGCCGAACGGTTCGCCGAGCACTTCCGCTCGGCGGTCGGTGAAGTGCCGGTGATCCAGGTGTCGGGGCGGATGTATCCGGTGGAGATGGTGTACTGGAATGAAGTCGGAAGTGTGAAGTCGGAAGGCGGAAGTGAAGAGGGAGGCTGCACTCCTGTCTTACTTCCGACTTCCAAAGCATCGGCACCCGAGGATATCGATCCCGTCGTCGAACTCGCCAATGCCGTGGAATATGTCAGCCAGCAGGGTGCGGGCGACGTGCTGGTGTTTCTGCCGACGGAGCGCGACATTCACGAGGCGATGAAGACGCTGAAGGGCCGCAACATCGGCGGCATCAAACCAGATCTGCTGCCGTTGTATGCGCGGTTGTCGGTGAAGGAGCAGCAGCGGGTCTTCGATCCGGGAGGCGGGCCGCGGCGGATCATTCTGGCGACGAACGTCGCTGAGTCCTCGCTGACGGTGCCCGGCATTCGGTACGTCGTCGACACCGGCACGGCCCGCATCAGCCGGTATTCCCCGAAGTCGAAATTGCAGCGGCTCCCCATTGAAGCCGTGTCGCGGGCCTCCGCCGATCAACGGGCCGGCCGCTGCGGTCGCGTCGGGCCGGGCGTGTGCGTCCGGCTGTATGGCCGCGAGGACTACGAGCAGCGCGAACGCTACACGCCGCCGGAAATCCTGCGGTCGAACCTCGCCGCGGTGATTCTGCAACTGGAATCGCTGGGTCTGGGAGACATTGCGGAGTACCCGTTCCTCGATCCGCCCAAACACGAATCCGTGCAGGACGGTTACAAGACGCTGTTCGAGATCGGAGCAGTCGATGACCACCGCAAGCTGACGCCGCTCGGCCGGACGCTGCATCGATTGCCGGTCGATCCGCGGATCGCCCGGATCATCGTCGCCGGCGAGCACGAAGGCTGCCTCGACGAGATTCTCATCATTGCGTCCGCGCTGGAGGTGCAGGACCCGCGCGAACGGCCGCTGGAGAAGCAGCAGCTCGCCGACGAAGCCCACAGCCGGTTCGCCGATCCCGATTCGGATTTTCTCGGCTATCTGCGGTTGTGGGATTTTCACCATCAGCTCAAGACTGAACTCACGCAGAGCCAGTTGCGGAAGTCGTGCCAGCAAAACTTTCTGTCGTTCATGCGGATGAAGGAATGGATCGATGTGCATCGCGAACTGGTGGACCTGGTCCGCACGTCGGGCCTCTGCTCGGACAAACGAAACGCGAAACCGTTGCGGGCCTTGCCGCCGATTCACGACTGGGCCAAGCCGTTCGATCCGTCGCGATCGGCGGGCATTCACCGGGCGCTCCTGACCGGCTTCCTGTCGGGAATCGCGATGCGGACGGAGAGCGGCGAGTACCTGGCCGCCGGGAATGCCAAGACGGCGCTCTGGCCCGGTTCGGGCCTCGTCGGCAAATCGTGCAAATGGATGGTGTCGGCGGAGCAGGTCGAAACCAGCCGGCGATTTCTGCGGACGGTGGCCCGCATTGACCCGGCGTGGATCGAGCCGCTCGCCGAGCACCTGGTGCAGCGGCTGCATTCCGAGCCGCATTGGGATCAGGACGCGCTCGCCGTGATGGCCGTTGAGAAGGTGAATCTGTTCGGCCTGCCGATCGTCCCCCGCCGCCGGGTGCGGTATGCGAAGCTCGATCCCGTGGTCTCGCGGCAACTGTTTCTCCGCGACGGACTGGTGATGGGGCTGTGGCCCGATCCGCCGGAATTTCTCGCCCAGAATCTCGAACGGGCGCAACACCTGGCCGAACTGCAAACCCGCGCCCGGCAACCCGCGCTGCTCCGCGACGAGGCCGAACTCGTTGAGTTCTACGACCGCCGCATCCCGCCGGACATTTGCGACGGTCAACGGCTGGTGCATTGGTGGCGGTCCGAGCGCCGCACAAATTCACAATTACTGCTGATGTCCGATGACGATCTGCTCGTGCCGCAGGCGCAGTTTTCGTCGCCGGAATTGTTTCCCGAGCAATTGCAGATCAATCACCTCGAACTGCCGCTGGCCTACAAGCACGATCCCGGTCACGAGCACGACGGCGTCACCGTCACTGTGCCACAGGCGGGGCTGAATCAGTTGCCGCCGGATCGCCTGGGCTGGCTGGTGCCGGGGATGCTGGAGGAAAAAGTTACCGCACTGCTCAAGTCGCTGCCGAAGGATCTGCGTCGCGATCTGGTGCCGCTCCCCGACACCGCCCACAAGGTGACGGAAGCGTTGCGGTTCGGCGTGGGTGCGCTTGCCGAGGCGGTCGCGCGGGCCGTACATCAGATTTGTGGCGTGACGATCCCTGCGACGGCGTTTCAAGAGGAAAATCTGCCCGAATATCTGCGGCTGCGGATCGCCGTCGTTGACACGAACGGGGAACCGCTCGCCATTGGCCGCAATCTCGACCAACTCCGTAAACAACTCGGCTCCGCGGCCGCGGCGACGTTTTCCGAATCGCCCGATCCGCGGTGGAATCAGGACG
This sequence comes from Planctomycetaceae bacterium, assembly GCA_034439795.1. GTDB lineage: Bacteria > Planctomycetota > Planctomycetia > Planctomycetales > Planctomycetaceae > DSVQ01. The sequence goes on from JAWXBB010000362.1 coordinate 28,800, forward strand.
GCTTGAAATCGTGGAACTTCGGCCCGTTGCCGGAGTCGGTCCTTATCGATCGGGCCGGGCTGCAACTGACGGGGTATCCGACGCTGCTCGACCGGGGCGATTCCGTCTCGCTGCGGCTGCTCGATTCCGCCGTGCAGGCCCAGCACGAACTGCAGCGCGGCCTGCGGCGGCTGTTCGGCCTGACGTTGCCTCGCGAGTTGAAGCAGCAGGTCGATCATTTCCCGCATCTCAATCAGTGGGTGCTGCTGTCGAAGACGATGCCGCAGCCGTTGCCGCTGCGTGAGCATCTGCTCGACCTCGTCGCCGACCGGGCTTTCCTCACCGACGAGCCGTGGCCGCGGACGCAGGGGGACTTCGGCGTCCGGGCCGCGGCGGGCAAGCTGCAACTGTCGCACGCAGCGGCCGATGTCGTGCGGATGCTGCTGCCGATGTTCGAGGCGTACACGCAGGTGCGGCGGCTGTGGGAGCGGACGAATCATCCGCAGTTCGCCGTCACCCGGCAGGACGTCCACGACCAGCTCACGCAACTGCTCGCGCCGGGTTTTCTGGTCGCGACGCCGTGGAGTTGGCTGGTGCATCTGCCACGGTATCTGCGGGCGATCGCGAGGCGGCTGGAGAAGCTGACGGCCGGCGGTGGCTCGCGCGATCAGCAACAGTTGCCGGCGCTGCTGCCGCTGTGGAACCGCTGGAAGGACCGCCACCGCCAAATGGCCGACCGCGGCCTGTACGATCCGGAGCTGGAAGCGTACCGTTGGATGGTCGAGGAATACCGCGTGATGGTCTTCGCCCAGGAGTTGGGGACCGCGGTCAGCGTTTCGGAAAAGCGCCTCGACCGGCAATGGGCGCAGGTGACGAAGTCGTGACCGGGCTCTCGACGGGCGATTCTGTACGCATTCAATGCGTACAGAATTGATTCCGCGGTCCGAATGCTGTATGCTGGCGCAGGCCAGTCAGGAGAACATCCCATGCCGCGAACGCCGGTTAAAGACAACAGTCGCGTCGCCTTGCGCGTCCGGTCGGTCGACAAGGCGTTGCTCCTCCGCGCGGTCGAGCTCGCGCAAACGGATCTCACGGACTTCATCCTGCGGACGGCGTTGCGGGAGGCCAAACTCGTGATCGAACATCACGAGCGCGTCGCGCTCACTCGGCGGGACAGCCGGCGCGTGCTCGATCTGCTCGAACATCCCCCCCGCCCGAACGCCAAACTGCGGAAGGCGGCTCGCGCCCTGCCGGTGCCGGAGTGATGCTGCCCGACTGGCGGGAGGTCCCGATCGGCAAGAAGCATCGTCGGGAGGAGTTCGACTGCGGCGATGCGGCTCTGAATGACTTTTTGAGGCGACATGCGCGGCAGAACCACGAGCGCGGCGCCGCCAAGACCTTTCTGGCAATGTCGGCGGCCCCGGAGCAGCGCATTCTTGGGTTTTATAGTCTCTGTCCCGCGTCGCTGGAGTTCGCCAAGACGCC
>JAWXBB010000363.1:0-3349 GCA_034439795.1 Planctomycetaceae bacterium
CTTCGACCAGCACGCCGTGCATCCCGCTCGCTAGCCGGCCGTCGGTGAGCGTAGTCGTGTCATCCTTCGTCTCGGGATTGAACACCTTCCAGGCGGCCCGGGCGATTTCCGCGCTGAGCAGTTGGGCTTCGTTCTCGTCGGTCCAGCGGCGGTCCTTGTTGTCGGCGGTGAGGACGCAGATCGCAAACGGACCGCTCGGTCCGTACACGATCCCTCCGACGGTTCGCACGGCGGTGACGGAGCCGGTCTTCATCGCCACTTTGGTTCCGGCCGGCAGATGCTTGTCGAGCCGGCCTTTGTCGTCGCAGGCCAGCAGATGATTCTGCATCGCGACGGACGCCTCGGCGCTGACGAGTTCCTTCTTCTCGATCTTTTCGAGGATGGCGACGATGTCCTGCGCCGTCGTGCTGCCGAGGCCGAACTGCTTGCTGCGGTCTTTGGCGATGCTCGATTCGGGCCGGAACACGAAGGCGTGAATCTTCGTGTCGGGCCAGCCCCACGTCTCGCATTGCTCGTTGACGGCGGCAAGTCCGGTCCGCTCGCACACGAAGTTGGTGGCGATGTTGTCCGAATACGCGATCATCAGCCGGATGCTGTCGCGCAGCGATAACTGCGTCCCGGCCGAAAAGTTCGTGGTCAGCACGCCCGAGCCGGGGACTTTGTCCTCCGTGCGGTAGGTGACCATTGTCGCCAGATCGAGCTTGCCGGCTGCGATCTGTTGATACGCGACCGCCATCACGGGCAGCTTGATGAGGCTCGCCGTGGGCATCGGCTCCTCGGCTTTGACGGCGTACGTCGCGCCGGTGCCGAGGTGCTTGATCATCACGGTCACGCGCCCCTGATGCGCTTCGACGAGCGGCTCGACGGCGTCTGCCAACGCGGCCTCGGCCCGCAGCGTTTGATCGTCCTTGGCGAACGCGGATGGCAAAGCGAACGCGATCGTTGCGATGAAGCAGAGTGCGGCCAGAAGCGAATAACGAAGTGCGCATGACGTGGCGTGAATTTGATTCAGCGTCTTGAACCCGAAGGGTTCGCAGAAAATAGCCGGGGGTCGCAGCGCAGCGAAGACCCCCGGAAAGCGATCGATGAGACGTGCATCCCGGAGGGATGCCAGAGCGGATGGTTCTGGCATCCCTCCGGGATGCTGTGGCACAGAACGACGGGGACCGGGGGTCTCGCAGACTCGACCCCCGGCTACGGTCTGCGACCTCTTCGAGGTCAAGAGATTCGCCGCTGCTGAATGCTTCACCTGTCCGTCCAGCGGCTGACTGACTCCGCACTGCATCGACACTGTACCGTCACCGAGAGACTGCATGATTCCATCCGCCAGAAGACCACGAGACCGCCCGCCGGGACGGGAACGCCCCGCACGATCGGCGGGCGTCCTTTGACAGGCCCCTCCACAATCGCTGTAATCCGGGACGGATTCAAGCTCGTAGGGTGGGCCGGGTCTTCGAGTCCCACCACGTCGGTGATTAGATCTTGGTGGGACTCGAAGACTCGGCCCACCCTACGCCAGCGACGGAACGCCCTGCGGAGTGAAATGGATGCCACGGGTCTGGAAGATCGCTCCGCACGACGCCGGTCACGTCGCCGAACTGTGCCGGGCGCTGCGGATTTCGCCGCTGCTGGCGCAGGTGCTGTTGTCCCGCGGCACCGGCTCGCCGCAAGCCGCCACGGGGTTTCTGGCGAAGAAGCTCGGCGATCTGCACGACCCGGAATTGCTGCCTGGCGTCCCCGCGGCGGCCGACCGCATCGTCGCTGCGGTGCAGTCCGGCCGGCGAATCACGATCTACGGCGATTACGATGTGGACGGCGTGACGGCCACCAGCCTGTTGTGGCATTGCCTGCAACTCGCCGGCGGCAAGGTGGATTACTACATCCCCAGCCGGCTCGACGAAGGCTACGGCCTCAATTGCGACGCCCTGCAACAACTGCACGCGGAAGACCCGACGCGGCTGGTGGTCAGCGTGGACTGCGGCATCACCAGCGTCCGTGAGGCCGAGCTATGCCGGTCGATCGGGCTGGAACTGATCATCACCGATCACCACCAATTCGCCGAGGCGCTGCCCGACGCGGCGGTGCTGGTGCATCCACGACTGCCGGGCGGCTATCCGTTCGGCGATCTGTGCGGCGTGGGGGTCGCATTCAAGCTGGCGTGGGCGGTCTGTGCCCGCATGGGGGACGGCAAGAAGGCGTCGCCGCGGATGCGCGAGTTTCTGCTGTCGGCGATCGGACTGGCGGCGATCGGCACCATCGCCGACGTCGTCCCACTCGTCGGCGAGAACCGCGTGATCGTGCATTACGGTCTCAGCAGTCTGCGCGAGCGCTGCAATCCCGGGCTGAAGGCGTTGCTCGCCGTCGCCGGACTGACGGAATCGCCGGAGATCCAGGCCGAGGACATCGCGTTCGCCGTCGCACCAAGGATCAACGCCGCCGGGCGATTGGGTCAAGCGCGGCTCGCCGTCGAGTTGTTGACGACGGACCAGTTGGACCGGGCCGATGCGCTGGCGCGGTATCTGGACGAACTCAACAAGAACCGGCAGACCGTCGAACGGAAGATGCTGAAGCAGGCGAAAGAACTGGTGGAGGAGCGCGTCGAATGGCAGTCCCATGCAACGCTCGTGCTGTCCCATCCGGAGTGGCACGCGGGGGTGATCGGCATTGTGGCGGCCCGTGTCGCGGACCACTTCCGCAAACCCGCCGTCCTGATCGCGCTCGATGAGCGGCAATCGGTCGGACAGGGGTCGGGACGATCCATCGCCGGCTATAACCTGCACGCGGGGCTGTCGGCGTGTCGCGACTGGCTGATCTCGTTCGGCGGTCACCACGCGGCGGCCGGGTTGAAGATTGATCCGACCCGCATCGACGAATTCCGCATCGAGTTCGCCCGCGTCGCCGGCGAGCAGTTCACCGCCGCCGCTGCGGCAGCCGCGCACGACTTGGCGATTGACGCCGAAGTGCGGCTTGCCGACGTCACACGGGCCGCGGTCATCGAACTGGACAAGCTGGGGCCGTTCGGAGCCGAGAACCGCCGCCCGGTGTTCGCGGCGTCCGGCGTGGATCTCGCGGGGTCGCCGAAGAAGATGGGCGAAGGGGAACGGCACCTCTCGCTGATGGTCCGCCACTTCGGCGTGACGATGCGCGGCGTCGCCTTCGGCAAAGGGGAATGGGCCGACGAACTCGCCCAACACGCCGGGCCGATCGACATCTGCTTCCAGCCGAAAATCAACCGCTTCCGCGGCCAGGAAAAGGTTGAATTCCAGTTGCTGGACTGGCAGCCCAGTCGGGCCGCGGTGCCGGTCGGAGTTTAGTCCCATCACAGCCGAGAGCGCCAGCGAACGGCGTC
>JAWXBB010000364.1:0-6321 GCA_034439795.1 Planctomycetaceae bacterium
ACTCGACATGTTCGATCGGGTCCCCGCGGGCGTAGCTCAGTGGTAGAGCGTCAGCCTTCCAAGCTGAACGTCGAGGGTTCGAATCCCTTCGCCCGCTTTGGCGTTGTCGCCGCAGAAACATGCGAAAACCCCGGCGCTTGCTGGGGTTTTTCGCTGGAGGGGCGACCCGCGCCGACTGACGAATCACCGCGCCGCGTTGCGCTGGGTCGCCCGCTTTCGCGCTCCAACTGCTGGCAGTACTGCTGGGGGGCCGCCGGCACAGAGTCCGTGGTCCCCGTCGCTGCGTTCTCGTGCCGTTCGCGGGCAACACCCGGCAGCCGATCCATCGCCGCAGCGGTGTCGACGAGCCCCAAGACGGTGTAGTGCTTCAACGTCGTCCGGTAGTCGCTGTGCCGCATGATGCGTTGCGCCACCTGCGGCGTCACGCCGGCGCGGGCAAGCTGCGTGCCCAGCGTCGTCCGCAGCGCGTGCAGGTCGATCACGCGCCCGTCCTCGTCCTCAACCACGATCCGCGTCTTGACCCGCTCCCGCTTTCCGGTGCCGATCGTCACCGCGTTGCCGTCCGCGTCGAGCACGTCCACCCGCCGAGCGATGCCCGCCCGCAGGAAGTCTTTCAGCCGCGTCACGTCACCGACCGTGTCGGGCCACACCTGCGCCTTGGGAAGCGCCGGCGACGCGGCCAGCCGCCGCTTGAGCGATTCAGCAAGTTGGGGGTGCATGGGCAGCACGTCCAGCCGCTTCGCCTTGCCGTGGCGGATCGTCAGTGTTCCCTCGGCGAAGTTCACGTCGCCCCACGTCAGGCGCTGCAAGTCACCCTTCCGCAGTCCGGCCAGCGCCGCAGCGAGGTACCACGAGTCCCTCCCGCGTTCCCGCGCCACTGTCAGTAGCCGTGTCATCTCATCGTCGGTCAACGGGCGACGAACGCGCCGGCGGTCGCGCGTCTCGTCTTGCTTGGGGACGACTCGCAACGGATTCGTTTCGGCACGTCCCGTCTTGACGCACCAGCCGCAGAATGCCACGGCAATCTGCCGTGCGAAGTTCACGGACCGCGCCGACAGCTTGCGGTCCTTCAATGCGGTCAGGTGCAGCTCAAGCGCGTCGGCCGTGAGTTCGGCCAGCCGCGTCGCCTTGCTCCCGGCGATCATCGCTTGCAGTTGGGTTTCCTTCTGCGCGACGTGGTGGGGCGATTGCCCTGCGTGCCGACAGTGCGCGATGTACGCCGCGACGTGTTCGGTCAGCGGTCGTCGTCCCTCGGTGGCGAAGCGGTCGTCGCGCGGATCGATCACCAGATCACGTCGCAGCGCCGTGTCCGCGACAACCTTGGTCAAAATGCGTTCGGCCGCGATGCGGTCCGTGGTGCGCGTCGAGTGCTCGCGCCGCTTACCGGCATGATCGAAGTAGGAAGCGATCCACGGACCGCGCGCTGTCTTGCGGAAGAGCGATCCGGTTCCCTTGCTGCGTTGCTTCCGTGCCATCGGTCAGCCGTCCTTTCGCGTGGTGCCCGTCTTCGTCAGCTTCAATCCCAAGTAGGTGCAGAGCCGGTCGATGTTCTCCGACCGCAGCCCGCGACCGCCCGCCACGAACCGCGACAGCACCGAAGCTGGAATGCCCGTCGCCTTGGTGATTGCGTAGCGGGTTTCTCCGCATCGCTCGACTGCCCGCCGAAGAGTGTCCGTGACTGTTGCCATGCGGACAATCCTACACCATAGTTCGTCTAGTGCAAACATGCAGCGCGGATTCACCGACAGCGATCAGCCACGCCGGCGAGCCCGTACCCGTCGGCATCGCCAGTTCATCGCCGATGCCGAGTCGTTCGTGAAACACGTAGACGGCTTCTGCGTCGACCGGCACGTATCCGCCCCGCAGCAAGCTCAGCAGTGCTGCTCGATGCGTTCGCAGTTTCGCCACGATCGCCGGCGGCAGTCCGGGCGGGCGATGCCGCAGGCGGCCCGCGTCGGTTGGGTGCATCGCCAGCTCGATATGCGCCGCGCCAAGTTCCAGCAGCAGGGCAGCGAGTTCGTCGGTGAGTCCGATCACAGCTCACCCCACCCGTCGCCGGTGTCCGTGGGACTGGTGACAGTGGCGACGGTGACAGATATACCGCGATCCCCGGCGCTTCCGCCATTTGTGTCTCCGTCACCAGTGTCACCAGTGTCAGCGGTGTCACCAGTGTCACCAGTGTCACCACGCCGCGACAGGAGCCTGAAGCGATCGGCCGGACGCCCGCGCCCACCGGCATGGTCCTCGACTTCCCACCGTCCAGCGCCCGACGCCACGAGTTCGGCCAGCGCCTTGGCCGCCTTGTCGGCAGACCGATACTCGCGTGGGCCGCGTGACAGGTCGCGCACCGTCACCGCTCCGCCCTTGCTTTCGATCCATTCCAGCAGTCGGCGGGATTCGCGCTCTTCGTCCGACTCGCTAAGGGTCGCATAGACGCGCCGGGCTTCGTTCCCGAACCAGCGGACCAGCGCCACGCCGTTCGCGATGCTCACCCCATCGACCCGCGCCGGATCGCCTAGCGTGGCGTCACCCGCCGCCCAGCGGGTCATGTGAATCACCAGCGCCAACCGGGCCGCGTACCCCTCCAGCTTCGACCACACCGCCGACAGGTCGCCGGACAGTTCCGCTTGCTCGGCCGCGTGTTCGTTGTAGAACGTCACCCACGCCCGCTTCCCGTCGTCGGCCAGCCGCACCAGCCGGGGCCGCAGGTCGGGATTCGGCGGGTCCGCGCTCTCGGGATCGACTTCCATCGTCAGCCCGAATAGCCGATCGAACACCGCCGCCACCGCCGCTTCGGTGTCCGCGTTCACGTCCGCTTCGGTCCACCGCTTCGACTTGCGTGGGGGCATCGCGTACAGCACCCGCGCCGCCATGCCACTTTCGTGGTGTTCCCGCCCTAGCGCCCGCGCCAGGATAGCCGGTTGAATCCCGCCCGTGATACTCACCGATGCCGATGGAACGTGGATCGTCGGCGGTATCCCGGTCTTGCGGTCGATCGTCATGGCTTCGCCGTTGTGCATCGACAGCCAGTGTGCGGAGTCCGCGCCCGCCTTCCCCGCCTTGGCGTAGCGGTCGAACCCTCCCAACCACCCGGCGAGTTCATCGCGGGCCAGCAGCACGCCGTGCGGGTTGCCCAGCAGGATCGGGGACAAGGCTTCGGTCGTGGTGTCGGACACGACGTACCGCCGCGCGATCGGCGGGGCCGGTTTCTCGGGCGGGTCAACGGCGTCGCCGTGTCCCTTCGCCGCTTGCCGCTTCCATGCCGTCAGTACCGCTTCGTATCGCAGGAGTTCGGCTTCCCATTCCGTAGTCGCCGCTTCGTGTTCCTTCCACGCCTTGTCTTGGGCCTTGCGAATCGCTTTCATCGCCAACTTGAACGCGGGCGTTTTCATCGTCCCCGACTCGCCCACGAGCGCCGTCCACAGAATCGCCGGCTCCGTCCAGCCATCCTTCAACGCGACCCGGTGGGTGTTGCCGATCGCCGATGCCAGCGCCGACAGCAGGGGCAAGGCGATGTAGGACGGATCACAACCTAGCGCCTTCGCCCCCTCGGTCACAAAAGCACGGATAGGGTCGGGCAACAGGTCGGTCGGAAACTTCAACGCGCGGGTCGCGGGCGAAGCGCCCGCGCCACCATCACCACAACCCGCAGACTCCGGCGATTTCGGTGGGGTATTGGTGACGGTGACACCGCGCGCCGCCTCTATCCCGTGTCCCTCGATCCGGCCGAACGCGTCGTTGGGGTGATAGCGGGGTTGCAGTCCGATCGCCTTCAACACCGCGCCGTCCGTGCAGCCGGCATTGCAGGTCAGCCGAGCGAGTCCGTCCTCGGTCGCGCGGATGGTCAGACTCATGCTCGCGTCAGAGTGCGCCGGGCATCGACACCGCCAAAACCCGTCCGCATCGACGGGTTTGTGCCCGTTCTTGCGGAGAGCCGTCACGATCGCGTCTACGGGACTCATGATCGCACCGCCTTCCGCACGCGGTCAGCGGAACCGGCGGCCGTGGGACAGCCGCACGCGACCCACGCGGCGAGTTCCGCCGGCGAGTAGCGGACCGATGCCCCGATCTTGCGCGACGGGATCGCCTTGCAATTGGTCAAGAGCCACAGCCGACGTTCACCAATGCCGAGCAGGGCCTTGGTTGCCTTCGCATCGATGAGGAGCGGGGACGTGCTCGTGTCATTTGTCACGCGACACCTCGCGATCTTGCCGCTCGGCGAGATGCTTGAGTACCGCAGTCAGTTCGAACACGCGTCGCCGTCCAGCATGAATGCAAGGCAACCGGCCCGCATCCGCTTCGCGCCTCAGCCAAGCTGCGGGAAGTCCCGTCCGCTCCGACAACTCGCCCAGCGAGATTAGTATCGATTCCATGCCGACAGCATGGACGTGAGACGTGAGGCTACAAGCCTTCGCGTTGAAGCGTTGCGCATCGTTGCGCTTCGTTGCGCATCGTTACGCTTCGTTCGGAACGACATCGGGCCACCACCGCCGCGCATCGGCAACGGAGTAGCACCGAACGCCGTCAATCGTCCGGGTGCGGACGTGTTTCGACTTCCGATCTATTCGGGCGGCCATGCGCAGCCGGGCGGCCAGTCCTTTCTTGAACCAAGTCGCGGGTCGGTAGTCCGCGTCCGTGGCGAGACGTTCAGCCTCAGTCTTCGCCAGTCCGTCATGGAGATGCGCAGCCAGTGGTTCCACGAGAAACGAGAATTTGGAAAGTAGCTCCGCGTACAGCTCACGTCGCGTCGGTTCGTCGACGCGCGCGAGGCGTTCAACGAGTCGGCCAGCGATCAGCTTGTGGTCCTTAAAGAATCCGTCTTTTGTTGTCTCGTCGCTGGAGGTCCAGTCGATGCGCGACTTGACTCGATCCAAGAACCAGTGGACCGGATACGCCCAGCGTCGCGGAGGACCGGGCTCCCGCTCGGCAAGCGACAGCCGCGAGTCGTAATCCGCTTTCTCCCGCAGGAGATTCGCGTCGTTTGGGTACGGCCGCGACCTCGCGCCTTCGGTGTCGTGAAGCCACTTGATGAAGCCGTCAAGCGTCTTGCTCTTCGCGGCGATGCTCGCCAGCGAACGAATCTGTTGCTCGTCGGGTGGCGCGTTGTCAGTAGTCATTGACCCGTCCTTTGTTGGGCCGGGCGAGCGTGACCGGGGACGGGTCAGTGTCTCGGTCACGCTCGCGCCGTTCGTCGGGGATCAGCCGACTACCCACGCAAATGCTAACGTGCCGCGTCCGACGACGCAGCGAGCGCACTACCCCCGTTCGACGCTAACAGTGGAGCCGCCACCCCCCCCTTATCGACTCGTGTGAATCGGGGTGGGGGACTGTCTAACGCGTGCGCGCACGCTTTGGGCTTCCGGCGCTTTTTGCTTCGCGGAGAGGCGGACGCATGGGCGTCCCTCCCGCCGCGCACTCGATCGGACAACGGGTCACACGCGATACAGCTAGGGACGCGACCAGCACGCGAATCCGGCCAGAACCAGCGCCAAAACGCCATAGTGGACAGCAAGTAAGAAGTTGGCACCGAGTTGAGCCTCTAAGAGCGACTCAAGGAATGACAGCGCTGACAGCAGAGCCACTACGATCGCAGCCAGACCAAAAAAGACTGAGGCGGCATTGCTCCGCGCTGGTGCTGCGGAAGTGTTGCGATGTGGCGACACCTTTGGTGCTTCCCTCAGGCCAAACCACACAGCGCCGAACGCGCAGGGGAAGCCCACCGCGATCCCCAAGATCAACGCGAGCGCCAGCCAGCCTGCACTTGCCGGCTGCTCCGTGAGTCCTCGCCAGACCAACCACCCCGCGAAGCACCACACCGCGACGGTCACAACCAGCAACACCGCGGCGACCGTCGGCGAACGACGACGCGCTCCAGACTTGGCTACTCGGGCGTACATAGCCTGCAATTCGTCGTGGCTCATCCGGCCCATTGTTCGCCCCTCACGAAGTCGACCAGCGGGAGAGTACCCTGCCGCGAGGAGCGATGCGTTCGCTGGGCAAGACTCATCCAGACGCCCGCGCGCTCGCCGCTACGATCGCCGTTATCGCTCCGCGCAGCTCCGGAGCAAGGGTCCCCCACGCCGCGATCACGGCGGCCAAGCCGGGGTCGTCGCACGTGGCACCCGTCTCATTCGCCGTCGAGATGCTGGCACTACCGCTGGGGGCTTCAATCGCCGCGCCGGAAACGCCTAGATTTGCCGACGTTTCCGCGCTATATCGTCCGCCTTCCAAGCTGAACGTCGAGGGTTCGAATCCCTTCGCCCGCTTTTCTTCCGCAGTCTCGTTGTCCCCGAAGCCGACGTCGCCGTTCCTTCCGAGACG
>JAWXBB010000365.1:0-4908 GCA_034439795.1 Planctomycetaceae bacterium
CCGCACCCGTAGCCCTCCCATCTTTTCACCAATATCTGCGCTTTCACCTCCATGCGTCGCTTTCATGTTGCTTGCGGCATTCCTGAAACTCCACCCCCCGGATTTTCCCGTCCCAACGAGAAGCAGCAAGCGCAGCGCCAACCCCCAATCCTCGGAGACCCTTATGCGTTCCACACTCCTAGCCTCCGCGTTCGCCCTGACCTTCGCTGCTGCCGCGATGACCGGTCCGTCGCCCGCTGTTGCGCAGTGTACGACCCTTTTAGAAACCGACGCCATCCTGAACTGGCAGGGCGCAGAATCGACATTCTTCGGAGGGGAAGTCGCCATCGAGGGCCATATCGCCGTCGTAGGCCAGTCGGCTCACGACAGCCTTGATCGCCTTGATTCCGGGGCCGCGTATGTCTACACCCGCGCCAGCGCGGGCGCGCCTTGGGTCATCGAGCAGACGCTTATTCCCGCGGATCTGACCACCGGCGATTACTTCGGAACCGCCGTGGCGATTCACAATGGCTACCTCGTCATCGGCGCGAGCGGAGCAAACCCCGCGGCCGCGTACGTCTACGTCCGCGTTGGAACCGTCTGGACGCAGCAGGCCAAACTCATCGGTCCGGCGGGCGGTTCGCATGGCTTTGGCTCATCGGTCGCCATCAACCAGAACTCGATCGCTGTCGGCGAGCCATACTACAGCACCTTCCGAGGAAGGGCGCACGTCTTCACACGCTCGGGATCGACGTGGACCCTGCAACGGACCTTCAACCCGGAGGTGTCCGTTATCGAAGGGGGGTTCGGCCGATCCATCGCCATCTCGGGCCCAACGCTTGCCATCGGCCAAGAGGGTACGGTACGTTTTCCCGGCACCGGCGTCGAGTATGTCGGTCTGGGCGAGGTGGTTGTTTGGTCGCGGTCGGGAACCACATGGACGATGCAGGACCGCGTACAACCCACCGATCAGACCGAAACCGATAACTTCAGCTCATCCATCTCGCTGGTCGGGAGCACCTTGCTTGTCGGCGCATCCCGCGCTCGGATCAACGGCCAGAGTGTTGGCGCGGCCTATTACTTCCGCCCGAGCGGGTCGGAATGGATCCAGCAAGACCGCATGAATCCGCCCAATCCAACGGACTTCGGCAGCTTCGGCGGCTCGGTCGCCCTCAACGACACGACCTTCGCCATCGTCGGCGACCCATTCGCGGGCTCCGGCGCCGTCTACCACTACCTCCTCACCACTTCCGGTGCCGTGCATCGCGGTACGATCGAGTTACCCATGTTCACGGTTGGCAGCCTCGGCGGAAGCGTGGCCGTCGCCGGCATCTTTCCCAACCAAACCATCTTTGCCGGGGCAGCGGGCACGGCGACGCCGCGCAACCTGCAAGCCGGTGCCGCGCTCTCCTTCGAGCTGAATACCAGCGCGTGGGACGGAACTTCCGAGCGAGTCCTCGAACCCATCACCAGCGGCGACAACTTCGGCTACGCCCTGGCCATCGACGGCAACTTCGCCGTGATCGGTGCCCCACTGGCCGACTCCACTTACGGTCCCGATGCCGGCGAGGCCCACGTCTATGAAAAAATCGCGGGCATCTGGACCTACGTCCAGACCCTCGATGCCAGCATCCTCGCCGAGTTCGACAACTTCGGAAGCTCCGTTGCCATCTCCGGCGAGCTTATCGTCATCGGCGCGCCGCGCGACAACATCACCGCTGGTTCCAACGCCGGCTCGGTCTTCACCTACTACCGCAACCCCGACGGCTCCTGGTCGCGACAGGCCCGCCTGAACGCCAGCGATGCCGCCAGCGCCGACCTTTTCGGCACTTCCGTCGCGCTCAAGGGAACCCGCCTCGTTGTCGGCGCACCCGGCGACGACAACGCCAACGGGGTCGATGCCGGCGCGGCCTACATTTACACCCGCGTCGGCCTCGGTTGGACCAACGAGGTCAAGCTCCGCTCACAGGATCTCGCCGCCGGCGACGAACTTGGCTTCGCTGTTGCCGTGGCCGATGCGAACCGCGTCCTCGTGGGAAGCTATCGGGATGACAACGCCGGCGGGGTCGACGCCGGTGCCGTGTACGCCTTCGAGCTGACGCCAATCGTTAATGGCCAAGCCTGGTTGCAGGATGAAAAACTCCTTCCCACCGATGGCGGCGGCGGCGACAACTTCGGCTACCAGATCGCCGTCTCCGGCAGCAATGCCGTCATCTCTTCGTTCGGCGACGACAACGCCTTCGGTGTCAACGCCGGGGCCGCCTACGTCTTCAACTTCAGCGTTTCCCCGTTCAACCCCGGGTGGAGCCAGACCGCCAAGCTGCTCGCAGTTGCCGGTGCCGCCAACGACCTCTTCGGCGCCTCCGTCGCCATAGACGGTCTGTCCATCGTCGTCGGTATGCCCTACTTCACCGACGCGCGCGGACGAACGGGCTCGGCGTTCGAGTTTTACTCTCAGAACGGCGTATGGGGACCGCCGCAACGGCTGCTCCCCGTCAATCGCGCCGCCGGAGATCTCATCGGTTTCTCCGTTGCCGTTTCCGGCGATTCGATCTTCCTCGGCGCGCCCACCGACAACTACGACGGCAGCGACGATTCCGGCGCGGTGTGGCACTACAACGTGAACATCTTCGACCCGGAAATCACCAATCAGCCCGACGACCTGTCCGCATGCGCTGTCGGCGTCGCCGTGCTCGCCGTGTCGACCTCGGGCAATACGCCGTTCACATACGATTGGCAGCGGCAAAATCCAACCAACCCGAGCGTCTGGCTCTCAATGACCAACGGCGTCCTTGCCGGAGTCGGGACCGTCAGCGGCGCTCAGTCCGCCACGCTCTCTTTGAGCAACCTCGCGCCCGGGGCCGCGACCAACTATCGCGTGCGCATCGCCAACTCATGCGGCTTCACGATCAGCCGCACCACAAGCCTGGAGATCTGCTTCGCCGACTTCAACTGCTCCGGCGCCGCCACCGTCCAGGATATCTTCGACTTCCTCGCGGCGTTCTTCGCCAATTCGGCGAGTGCGGATTACAACGATTCTGGCGATGTTTCCGTGCAGGACATCTTTGACTATCTTGCGGCCTACTTCGCCGGTTGTTCGTAACCGGTTCCGGTTATCGGTCCACCTGTCACTGGCCGCGCCCGCCATCGCGGCGCACACTTTGGTCATGGTGTCCGAAATCCTGAAGATCTGCTGTGTTCTCGCCGCGGCCGCCGCTCTCACGAGCGGCGGCTGCGCGCGCCAGGTCGCCGAGCGCTCGACGGTCGCCCGATCGGGCACCGTCGAGCTTGCCCAAGGGGGCGCCTGGGAATCCGTCTTCGGTCCCCTCCACGACTACGACCCCTCCGCTCTTCCCGAGTTCGGACGCAACGACTATCGCCTCAATGCCTCTCAGCCATCCGCGCTGCTCGCCACCAGCCAGTGGCCCCAGCCCGAGCGCGACAGCCTCGACAACGTGCGATACCTTTACCTCCGTGATCGCGACGGGCGCATCACCTACTTCGGGCCCGACTACTACGGCCGGCGCGACTGGCACGGGCATCATCGATACCCGCGCTGACCACCTCGCACAAAAAACCGGACGCCCGGGTCGCGTTCGACCCGGGCGTCCGGCACATCATGAACGGCGGCGGCCGCCGCGTGGATCCCCCGATCCATGTCCCCCGAGGGGTCGAATCAATCAAACAGCGCTGAGGTCGCCGGCAGATCGGCGTTCTCGAGCGTGAGCGTGGTGTCGATGCGGAAGTTCGACTGCGTGGTGTGCCGCTCGGCGAAGAAGAACTTCAGGCTGTAGCGCCGTCCGCTCACCAGCCACGAGCACCGATCCAGATCGATGGTCTGGCTCACCGCCGAGTGCACGCCGCCCAGATCGATCACGCACTTGCCATCGATGAACACGAACACGTCGTCGTCGCCGGTGAACGTGAAGATCTGACCCGAGCCTTGCGTGTAGGTGAACGTCGTGTCCAGTTCATAAGTGAAGTGGAAGTTCTTGCTCGTCGCGGCGAAGTTGCCGTTGAGCTGCCCGTTGACCGGGAAGAAGCCGCCCAGCGTGCGGAACGCGTCGTCCGTAGTGTCGCTGAACGTGTACATGTTGCTGTCGGCGTTGCGCTTCAGCGTCACGGGCACGGGCATCGAGAGGTTCATCCCCGGGATGTCGCGGAACCACTTGCCGAAGTTCTCGGCCGTGGTCAGAGCGCCACCCGCCTGCTTTTCGCACGCGCCGCGCACGTCGTTCGAGCGGGCCGCGACATGCGAGCGGGGCGGCATGATGTTGCGCCCGTTCGAGTCCTTCCACTGCGTCGTCACCTTCTCGCCCGAGCTGCGGTACACCGGCTTGCCGTCGGCATCCAGCTCGTCGGCGCACTCGTAGGCATAGTGGGCGTAGCCGCGCGTCGGCGTCATCTCGAAGTCCGGGTGTCCGCCGGTTTCGTTCTTGCCCTTGAAGTCGCGCACCACGCCCGTCAGCGTGATGCTGGGGGGCAGCGTCTGGGTCGTCGTGCCGGTGGTGCCCAGCGCGCCGCCGGTGTCGGTCGTTCCGCGGGCCTGGGCCCGGGCATCGCTGGTCGAAAGTCCCGTCGCGGCCGCGGCGATCAGGAGCGCCGCCGCAGTCGCCGACTTGCGGGTAGAAACGAGGGTGGTCTTCATCAGGCTCCCTTTCGCATATCTCCCGGCCGGTTGAGGGCTTGCGGGAGAGGTGAGGGCGGCCGGCTGAGTGCCCCGCGCGGTCGGCGAATACTTCGCCGCCCGCCGGGCCGCCCCGATCACGGAGCGAGCCGGTCCCATCGAAGGTGCGATCCAGCCCACCGCCGGCCCACCCGCCCGGCTGCGAAGACGGGCCAAACGGGTCCATCCGCGACGCCTATGCCACCTGCACCACCGACCAGCCCGTTCCGCGCCCGAGAACGCCTGTGCGGCCCGTTGCCCCC
>JAWXBB010000366.1:0-3216 GCA_034439795.1 Planctomycetaceae bacterium
AACGCCAGCCTCCGAAACAAAACCCCCTGGAGACCAACCACCACCACTCCCGCTTGACAACGAACACAGTCGCTCTCCCGCCGAAGACGGGGGAGAGGGGACCGGAGAGGAGAGGCGTCCAAGACCCACGGTTTGGGCAACCGTTGGCCTTGCTCATCGACAATCCGTCGAAACCGCCTCGTTTTCAGGGATGAATCGCCGTTTGCAGTTTGCGATTGCCAGCAGCCTTGACACCCGCTATGACACCCGCTCGTCCGGGGCCGTTTTCGCGTCAGTCTGCGGTAAACTTCGATGCCCAATCGCCCGAACACTGTCGTCGCCCGCCCGCAGAAGCCGTCAACCGATTTTCCGCTGTTTCCGCATCAGACCCGCCGCTGGGCGAAGAAGATCCGGGGGCGGACGCACTACTTCGGCCGGTGGGGCGACCCCGCTGCGGCGCTCGCCAAGTATCTCACGCAACGCGATGACCTGCACGCGGGCCGCAAGCCCCGGCCGCCGGTGCGCGAACTGACCGTCGAGCATCTGACGCAGCGGTTCCTGGCGAGCAAGCAGGCCTACGTCGAAACCGGCGAACTGTCATCGCGGACGCTGCGGGACTATCGCGCGACGTGCGCGCACGTCGTCGCGCACTTCGGCCGGCATCGGCTGGTGAGCGACCTGCATCCGGACGATTTCGAGCCGCTCCGTATGGCGCTCGCGGCGACGCGCGGGCCGGTGTCGCTGGGGAATGCGATTCAGCGCGTGCGGACGCTGTTCGCGTACGCCTACGATCAGGGGCTGCTGGAGCGGCCGATCCGCTATGGGTCCGGGTTCGACAAGCCGTCGCGGAAGACGCTGCGGCTGCATCGGCAACGGCAGCAGGCCGCACGCGGCCAGCGGATGTTCGAGGCGGCCGAGTTGCGGACGCTGCTCGCCGCCGCGCGGTCGCCGCTCAAGGCGATGCTGCTGCTGGCGATCAACTGCGGCTACGGTCAAAGCGACATTGCGTGTCTGCCGATGTCAGCGATCAATCTCAAGACCGGCTGGATCGACTATCCGCGTCCAAAGACGGGGATCGAGCGGCGCTGCCCATTGTGGACGGAGACCGTCGCCGCATTGCGCGGCGTTTTGTCACACCGTCGTCCCGCTGCGGATTCCCCCGACGAGGATCTGGTGTTTCTGACGCGGTTCGGTCGCCGCTGGGTCCGCTGCAACGCGAACGGCAACCCGGACGACGCCGTTGCCAAGGCGTTCGCCAAGCAGTTGTCGGCGCTCGGGCTGAAACGGGACGGCCTCAACTTCTACGCGCTGCGGCACACGTTCGAGACCATCGCCGGTGAGTCGCTCGACCAGGTCGCGGTGGACGCCCTCATGGGCCACGCCCGCGATGACATGGCGAGCGCGTATCGCGAACGGATTTCAGACAAACGGTTGATGGCGGTCGTCAACCAGGTTCGGGCGTGGCTGTTTTCTGCGGCAATGCGCAAGGCCGGATAATGCTGGGTGCCATGCTTGCAGCTCTGGGCAAGCATGTGCCTTTTCTTTCGACTCCATCCTTAAAAACCATGCTTGCCCAAAGCTGCAAGCATGGCACCCGAAGAATTGGCGCTGCGCTCAAATCATATCCAGCTTGCGATGCGCGCGTTGCGGCGGGCGGCTGCAGGTGGCGCAGATGCCGTCCACTTCCAGGCGGTGGCCGGACATGCGGAAGCCGTGCTCCTGCGCGATCGTCTCCAGCACGCTGGCGATCATTTCGTTCGAGAATTCGATCATCGCACCGCACTTGTGGCAGATGAGATGGTCGTGCGCGGGGTAACCGTAGTCGTGCTCGTAGACCTCGCGGCCGTTGGCCCGGGCCACGCGGCGCAACAGGCCCGCCTCTTCGAGCAGGTTCAGCGTGCGGTAGATCGTGGACCGGCTGGCCCCGCCCATGCCGCGGCGGCGGGACAGGTCGGCGATCCACTGCTCGGCGTCGAAGTGATCGTGCGTGGCGTAGACGGCGGAGACGATGGCCTCGCGCTCCGGGGTCAGCCGTTTCTTCTTCGTGAGCAGGAACTCGCGGAACTTCGACACCGGCGAGACCGCCTGGTCGATGATGCCCACATCGTTCGCGTTCGCCACCGCCGTCGTCGCCATGCTGCCGCCTGTGTCGTCACGGGACCGTCCTGGTCCATCGCCTCGCGCGCGATTCCCCATGAATCCGCGGAGGACGTGACGACATCATACCACGGCGGCGGGGCATCGTCAGCCGCGCGAGCGTACCGTTGATGTTCCGTAGGGTGCAGTCGAGGCTTCGAGGCTCACCTCGTTGGAGTCCAGCCTTTAGGCTGTCTTCGAATGCTTCCCGGGAAAGACAGCCTAAAGGCTGGACTCCAACGAAGAGGGTGAGCCTCGCAAAGCCTCGACTGCACCCTACGAAGACGTTACTCGTCGCCGAGTTCGGACTGCACGGCGTCGAACATCCGCGACAGGGCGGCTTCGAGCTTTTCGTCCGTATCGTAGGTGCCATTGGCGATGGCTTCCTTGATGCGGGCGATCCGCTCCTGTCGGACGTCGGCGTTCTGGCTGAGCTGGTCCAACAGTTTGCCTGCCGAGGAGAGCTGGAGTTCGTCGCGCGGGAACTGCGGCTGGGCGGCCGCGGCGGTGCTGGTGGTCGCGGGTGCGACGCTGGTCGGACGGATCGGTGACGCCCCGGAAACCGAACCCACACCTCGGACGTCCATGTCACCCCCCCCTTCCTGCACGGGGCCGGGTCCACTCGCCACGAAGGGACTTCGCGGGGAGACACGGCCAGTCAGGGCATCATAGCTCACGACCGCGGAACGGTTCAATCGGGACTCGAAAGGACGGATCATCGGACTTCCCCCTGAAAACAGGAATCGGACAGACTGCCTGGAAGGACAGTCCGCCGGGGGAACGTCGTGATCCCGAACCAGCGGTCCCGAAGACTTGGAATCGTTCGCAAGTCGCGACGAAACGAGGGGTTGCGTCGCAATTCGGGTTTCGGCGGGCCTCGCCGCCATACGGTGATTATCGGCGGAATCGCGGAGTGAGACACAATGAAAGAAGCCCAGGGATGGCTATCCCTGGGCTTCCGTGTCAGATCACCGAGTGAGAAATGTTGCCAGCGATTCTTCGGAATGTCACCCGACAAAACCGGTTGCGGTCAGAGATGACCGCCTGAACTTGCAGAACTGCGTTGGTTCCGCAGAGGTTTTGTCGGAAGGCGATCAGTAG
>JAWXBB010000367.1:0-7012 GCA_034439795.1 Planctomycetaceae bacterium
CATCCAGACTGGGATATTGCGACAGGCGGCCGATGATCCCCTCGTAGGCGTTGATCGCCAGCGCATTGCCCCGGAATTCGTTGGCGGTGTCGAGCATCGTCTGCGGCTGGTTGCGGTCGGCCATGGCCTTGGAGAACCGATCGAGCCCCGACGCCAAAGGCTTCGGATCCCAACCTTGAAAACTCCGCTCCTGGGTGGGTCGCAGCATGGCGGGGAAAAAGGCGGCGTTCGGCATCGTCAGCGTCCCGCGGACCACGCCGTCGACGAGGTTGCCGCGGAATTCCAATTTCGACTCGCCCATCTGCATATCGAGGTCCAACGCGGATTGATCGACGCGCACGGCTTCCAGTTGGAAGGCGTTCGTCCCTTCCAGCGTGGCCAGCACTTCTCCCGTCCAGCCGGCCGCGCCCGCGTCCTTGAACTCCAGGAGTGAGATGCACAGATCGCGGTACGTTTGCTGACCTGTGTTGTCCGGAACGGGCTGTGTGAGCACCAGCCCCCAGACGCCGGTCAACGTCTTCAAGTCGGGCCGCACCTGCAAGCCCCGAACCGACGATGCGGACGGTTTCGCCGCCGACCCGGTCGATGAGCCGCCCCCGCCGTCCGGATCGGGGGCCGTAGACGTCGTCGACGCGGCTGGACCGCACGCGGCGATGGCCAGCACGGAGAGGGCGAGAAACCGCAACCGGAACGGCATGAAGGCGCTTTCAGCAATGATGACGGACGCGGAACGACGTCGATTTTCCCGACCGACCTACGTCCGCAGCCGCGATTGTAACGGACGGAACCCGGAAAAATCAGCGACCGCCGTCAAGATCGTGGCGGTTCTCACGGCAGGAAGCCCCGTTCCCGAAGCTCGGTGATGTTGTCGCGGGCGCTTTGCATCACCCGCTCGGCGGCGTACCGCATCACCGCGAACCCCGCCAGACGGTGCGGTGCGGTCAAAATGGCGACGTGGTCTTCTTCGTCGGCGTCGAGTTGCCGATTCAAGCGGTCGACGGTTTCCTCAACGCTGTCAGTCACGAATCGTTGCCCCCGCGCCTGATTGTTCAGCCGCAAATGCGAGAACGACGCCGTCCGCGACAGCAGATAATGAGCAAAACCCTCGTCGTCGTCGGACTCGAAGAAGTTCTCAAATTCGGGCTCGGCGTTGTCCGGCGTGATGATCAGCGGCCGGGTGATGGTCACCTGCCCCTGACGCAGGCTCACCAGCTCGCCGAGCTTCGCCGGCTCCAGCACCAGAAAGTACGGCAGATCGGATTCGCCGAATGTAAACAGCGAGTACGGCACATCCCGGACGATCTGCACCGCGCTCCACGCCTCGCGGAATCGTTCTTCGGGATCGCTGCCATCAAACCGCGCCAAAATCGCCGCTCCTCACCGAAGGTTCGCACCCCTCCAGTTGAGTCAATCCGCGGGGCAAACGCAACCGCAG
Organism: Planctomycetaceae bacterium; assembly: GCA_034439795.1. Lineage (GTDB taxonomy): Bacteria > Planctomycetota > Planctomycetia > Planctomycetales > Planctomycetaceae > DSVQ01. The sequence continues at coordinate 1,436 of JAWXBB010000367.1, forward strand.
ACGGATCGCCACAGCCCGGAGCGCAAGCGACGGCAGTTCTTGCACGCCGTCGCTTGCGCTCCGGGCTGTGATGCCGTTCATTTCTCCCGGCACAAAAACCACCGCGACAGTTGCCGGCACGTGGCGGAGCAGCACTCGGCGGTCTCGCGGCAAGACCATTGGCACCACGTCTCGTTGATGGGTTCGGCGGGCTTGGCTTCCGCGAAGTCATACGTCGCCCCGGCTACGTACACACCGCCTTCCAGCGCACCCTGCCGCAGGCTGCCGGGCGAGACGCGCGACGGTTGGCTGGCGGTCATCTGTCCGGCGGCGATGAGCGCGTCGGTGAGGTACTCCGCGCAGTGGACGCCATCGGTCCGTCCGCCGGTGACGTGATGGCGAATGCGATACCGGCGGCCGAGCTGGCTGTTGAGATGGTCGACATACGCCCTGGTTTGCGATTCCGTCCACGGCCGCGCGGGATGGATGATCTCCACATCGCTCGGCACGAGAAATCGCAGATAGTCGTCCATTGGCGTCTTGCGCACGCCGGGGCCGTTCATGGCGTCGTACACGACCGGTCCCGCGGGTTCGCGGACGACCGTCGCCACGTGCGTGAACGAACTGCCGCTGAACACCTTCACGGCGAGGCAATCCCCTTGGCTGAAGATCAGCGTGCCGGTCTGCACCGAGTCGCGAATCTCCGCAAACCGGGCCGTCGTCGATTCCGCCGGCACCGCGGCGAGACACAACGCAAGCAGGTAACTGGACATGATCCGTCATCCGCGTGGTCTTGGGGGGCACTCGGAATGGACAACGGCCCGCAGTTTACCGCGGATCACGGTCCGCCAAGAGGGATGGGGGTAATTTTCAAGGTTCAATTTTCAAGGACCAAGGAAGACGGTCATTCCAATGCCGTGCGATCACTGGCGGAACATCTCAGCTTCTTTACGCCGAAGGCGTTCGATCACACAGCCCAGGGTCGCGAGTCATCGAGCGCACCCTGGGTGGGCGTCGTTGAGCGGTCGGTACCCCGAAGGGGTTCCATCATCGTGTGCCGTTCGGTCTATGTAACCCCTGCGGGGTAAAGAGACACCATTGTGTTCGCATCCCAGGGTGCGCTCGCAGACTCGCGACCCTGGGCTGTGATGTGCAACCCCTTCGGGGTAAGTCATTGAGCCGCCATTGTGATGCGGTTCAACCTGGGAACTTCTGAATGACCAATCAAGGCTTTCTGTTCTTCCTTGGCCATTGAAAATTGAACCTTGATCATTCGCCTTCCGCGTGATCGGCCAGACCGTTGCCGTGCGCGGGATGGTCGTCCGCGATCGGCAGCACATCCACCGACACCGTCATGCGGTGCGCGTCGCCCGAGCCGCCGCCGATGAAGACCCCCTTGATGGGGCAGACGTCCGTGTAATCGCGGCCCCAGGCGACGGTGATGTGGTCCGTGCCGGTGAAGCAGTCGTTGGTGGGGTCGATGTCCACCCAGCCGCCATCGCCGGTGTAGACCGACAGCCAGGCGTGCGAGGCATCCGCACCGATCAACCGCGGGCGGCCGGGTTCGGGCACGGTCCGCAAATAGCCGCTGACGTAGCGCGCCGGCAGCCCCAGCGATCGCAGGGCCGCGATCTGCAAATGGGCGAAGTCCTGACAGACGCCGCGGCGGAGCTCCAGCACTCGCTGCACCGGCGTGCTGATGGTCGTCGCCTGCGGATCGTAGCGGAAGTCGCGATAGATGCGGCCCGTCAACTCGCGGACGGCGGACAGAATCGGCCGCCCCGCGGAAAAACACGGCGCGGCGTAGTCGCGGACGCTGTCGGGGATGCTGACCGACGGCGACGGGAACACGTGCTGCAAGGCTTCGATGCTCGCCGGCGACAGATCGCGCTGCACCAGCTCGCGGACGAATTCCCACGCCGGACTGGCTTCCACGACCGGCAACGACGCCGGCTTCACGTCCACCCGGCTGACGGCTTGCACCGACAGCTTCTTGTGCCCCTCCAGGATCGAGAAATAATGACACTGATTGCCGAAGAAATCGATCCGCTTGGACAACGTCGTCGGCCGCGGCTTGATGGCCAGCCGGTGATGCCGGCACGCCTGCGCCCGTCCATCCCGGGGCGTGAGATGCACCTCGTTATGACAGACGGGGACCGTCTCGGAGTAGAGGTACGTCGTGGTGTGGGTGATTTTGTAGTGCATGAAACTCAGCCAGAAGCCGCGGGGTCGCACCCCCGCGGTTGCTGTCAACCAGGGTGCAACGAGCTCATCGTAAACTGTCCGTGGTTCACCGCGGGGGTGCAACCCCTCGGCTTCATCAAAGCATTGTTACCGCAGCCCCTGGTTGCGCATTTCCGTTAATTGCCGCACCGAGCCGGCGTGGATCAGGAACTTGTTCGAGACCGTCAGCACCAGCTTCGGCAGTAGTGCGGCGACGCGGTTCAGCAGCCGGGTGAGGCCGCGGCGTTCGCCCGGCGTGTGCATGCTGATCAGCAGATCGGCCGACAGAATCCGCACGTTGTGCAGCGCCGCCATGCCGATCCGTTGCTCGTTGCTCCGCAGCGGCTGGTTCTTGTCGCGCGGCAACTCGTCGAGATGCTCGTTGAGCACCACCAATTGGTAGACCAGCGACCGCGGGTTGGTCTCGTCGGTGATCAGCAGGTCCAGCACCGGCGCGAGCTGCAAGTTGGTCAGATACCGCGACCGATACGTCAACAGGCTGTCGGCGACTTCCAGTGCGCCTTCCAACGCCGGCAGCACCTGGTCGTCCGTCGGCAACAGCAGGTTGCGGATCACCAGCATCGTCTGCAACGCCCGTTCGACGCGGCGGCCGATGTCGAGGAACCGCCAGCCCAATGTGCGGGTCATGCTTTCGGCGACGAGGCCGCTGAACGCGCTCAGGTCGATGATCAACCGGTTCAATTGCAGTTGGAGTTGCGTGAGGTCGGCGTCTTCGTCCGGCTCGAATTCGTGATAGATCTGATTGATCAGCCGCCAACTGTCGAGCGACAACCGTTCGCGGACCAGCGACGCCGTACGGTTCAAGCGGCCGATGGTCGAGCGCAGGCTGTTGGCCTCGCGGGGATCGTAACGGTTCAAGCGGCCGATGGTCGAGCGCAGGCTGTTGGCCTCGCGGGGATCGTACACGGCGACCGTGAGCGCGCCTTCGATGGGCGGGAGTTGCGGGCGGATGTCGTCCACGGCGTAGCCCGGTTCGATCTGCCCCATCTCCGCGAGCGCCCGCAACAGCAGCGGCAAATCGGGCGACCCCACCGCTTCGCCGCTGATCCGCGTGACCAGCGTCCGCAGCAGTCGCCCCGTCCCTTCGGCGCGCTCCGCATGTCGGCCCAGCCAGAACAGGTTGTCGGCGATGCGGCTCGGCAGCTCCGCCCCGCTGCGCTTCAACTCCTGAATGTAGCCCGGCGGCTTCAACAGCGAGACCGGCGTCACCGGCCCCGACGCCATCACCCAGGCGTCTTTGCTGCTCTCGCCGCGGGAGATCGACAAGTCCAGCGTCTGCGCTCGGGGCGAACTCCGCGCGAGCCCGCCGGGCAGACAGACGTACGACCGGCCGGACGAAACCAGATAAGTCCGCAACGCGACGTGCCACGCCTCAACCTCACCGCGCAGCCAGACCGGTGCCGTCGAACGCTCGATCGGTTGCTGGGCCACGTAGTCGCCCGGACGGCTGCGAATCTGCGCCGCGAGTTCGTCCAACTGACCGCGGCTCAATCCGCGACCGGGGGACAGCGGCTCGTGACGTTCGCCGTAGCAGTGCCGGATGACCAGCTCGTCGAGATGTTCGAGCACGTAGGCCCGCTCGGCCTCGCCGCCGCACCACCATGTGGGGACCGACGGCATCTGCAACTCTTCGCCGAGCAGTTCGCGGCACAAGCGCGGCAGAAACGCCGGCAACGCGGGGCATTCCATGAAGCCGGTGCCGAGCGCGTTCGCCACCACCACGTTCCCCGCGCGGATGGTCTGCAACAGCCCGGTCACCCCCTTGAGCGAATCGCCGCGAAGTTCCAGCGGATCGCAATCGGCTTCGTCCACTCGGCGCAGAATGACGTCGACGGGTAACAATCCGCCCAGCGTCTTGAGCAGCACTTCGTCGTCACGGACGGCGAGGTCTTCCCCCTCGACCACCATGTAACCGAGATATCGCGACAGGTAAGCGTCTTCGTAATAATTCGGGTTCGCCGGCCCCTGACTGAGCAGCACGATCCGCGGATTGTCCCGATGCCGGCCCGCGAGCCGTTGTAGCAGTTCCCTGAGCGCGATGAAGAACGGCGCGATCCGTTCCACTTGATGGGCGCGAAAACTGTCCGGATACAGGCTGGACGACACCAGCCGGTTCTCCAGCATGTACCCCAGGCCCGACGGCGACTCCGTGCGGTCCGCGGTCACCCACCATTGTCCGTCGTTGGCCCGGGCGAGGTCCGCCGCGTAGAGATGCAGGAACGTCTCGTCCGGCACGCGCAGTCCGTGGAACTGCCGAAAATAGCCGGGATGCGCGAACAACAGCGCCGCCGGCAGCAACCCGCGCTGCACGACCTTCTGCTGACCGTGCAGATCCTGCAACAACAGATTCAGCAGCCGGGCCCGTTGCGCGAGCGCCGTCGAGACGGTCCGCCATTCCGCCGCATCGAGCATCAGCGGCAGGACGTCGAACATCCACGGGCGGTTGGTCTGCTCGGCGTCCCCACCCGCGGTGAATGTGACGCTGTTTTCATCAATCTGCCGCCAGGCTTGCTCGCGGCGGCGCTCCCACTCGACCAGATCGAGTGCCCGCAACTCTTCCAGAAACCGCACTGCCTGCGGCCGCGGCGCTCCCGGCGCGGCGAAAAACTCGTCGTACACACCCTGGCGCGGCGTGTACGACTGAAACAGCTCCTCTGCGGTGGCCGGCATCGTAGGTCGCGTTCATCCGATGAATGGCAAGTGGATGTTTCAATGTCCGCAATCTGTTGAGTCGCGATTGTAAATGAGCGACTGACCATTCGCCACACGCTACGCGCTTCGCGGCGCACGACGCAAATCGAGCGTGTACGGGAAGTCGCCCCGGCATTCCACCGGCGGAGGCGTCAACGTGCCCGGCGTGTGACCCAGCTTGAAGAACCGCGCGTTGCGGCGGCTTTCGGCTTCGTAGGAGTTGACGGGGTAGATCACGTGGCTCCGTCCACCCGGATGTGCGACGTGGTACGTGCAGCCTCCGAGCGACCGCGACAGCCATGTGTCGAGCAGGTCGAACACCAGCGGCGCGTGGACGCCGATCGTCGGGTGCAGGCAACTCGGCGGCTGCCACGCGCGGTACCGCACCCCGGCGACGTACTCCCCTTCGGTCCCGGTGGGATGCATCGGCACGTGGCGGCCGTTGCACGTCAGCACGTGCCGGCTCGACGTCATCCCCTGCACCTTGACTTGCAGCCGTTCGACTGACGAATCGACGTACCGCACGGTCCCGCCGCCGCCCGGTTCTTCGCCGAGGACGTACCACGGTTCGATCGCCGTCCGCAGTTCGAGCCGTACGTTGTCCTGAATCAGTGCCCCGATCAACGGACAGCGGAACTCGAAGTGCGGCGCGAACCACGCATG
>JAWXBB010000368.1:0-20026 GCA_034439795.1 Planctomycetaceae bacterium
TCCGCCTGTGGGTGTGGATCAAGCTGCTCATCAACGCCGTCCGGATCATCCAGCTTCATCGACTTGCGGCATAGATCGGAAATGTTGGTGAGCCTGGGGACCAGTTGCAAGGCATCGCGCCAGCCGCGAAGCGGCGACAGAAGTTCGTCGCGCGACTGAGGTTCTGCCGCCCCTTCGGGGCTGAACAACGCGCGACGTGGATGTTCCCCAGGCTTACGCCTGGGGCTACGATCTGTCGCCGCTCCGCGGCTGAAATCCGGGAATGATGGCGATTGCTCCGCACTCTCAACCCAGAATCGAGATGCACACCCTCCGCAGCCGGGCAAGCGTCACTCCACTTCGCGCGTAAACTACGCCTCGGCAAACCAGCCGATGGCGCGGCAAAGCTCGAACTGGGCGATGTTGTAGTCCACGACGGCGTTCAGATACGACAGCCTGGCCGTCGCCAGGGCCGCGATCGCCTGCAGGGCTTCGATCGGCAGCCCCTGAGTGTTTTCAATGCGCTGCAGATTGAGGGCGTACGATTTCTCCGCCGCCGTGATCCCCTTCCGGGCCAGTTCGACGCGCTGACGGCGCTGGGCCACCTGCGTGTGGGCCTCGGTGACTTCGCGCGCCACGCGGTCGAGGATCGCGACTTCGCGGTGTTGGGCCTGCCGCGCGACCGATGCCGTTTCCTCGCGTGCGGCTCGTTCGCCGAAGCCGAGGTTGCGGATCTCCCAATACGCGACGGCATCGGCGTCCCAGCGATCGCCCGAATCGATGATCGAACTGCCGAGGCCACCGCCGAGGCCGCCGTAGCTCATCCCCAACAGGACGCTTGGCACCAAGGGGGCGTACTTCTCACGGCGCAGCCGCTCGACCGCCTCGCAGACCAGGTGCTTCTGTTCGGCCAGTTCGGGACGGCGCTGCAAGCCGGTGGCGACGTATGATGCCGCCGACCCGTCGAGCGCCAGCACATCGAGCGGCACGACCACCGGCTCGCCGCTGTTGATGACCACGGACGGATCGGCGTGCATCACCTGCGCCAGTCGGGCCGACGCCACTTGCACGGCTTCCTGGCGCGAGACGAGTTGCTCCTGGCGGATGGCCAATTCGGCTTCCAACCGCTGGTAGTCCGACTGCAACCCCTGTCCGGTTTCCGCGAACTGCTGCGTGATGTCCGCGAGTTTCTGCGTCTTGTCGAGGGCTTCCTGGGCGATGGCCTGGGCGTGTTCGGCGCGGACCAGTTCGAGATACGCGACGGCGGCATCGCGCAGCACGTCGTTCCGGGCGGCGGCGGCGGCGAACTGCCGCGACGCCGCCTGATGTTCGGCGATCTTCGGCTGAAACACGGCGTCCGACAGATGAAACTGCGCGATGAGTCCCGGCACCGCCGGCGAGCCCGCGCCGACGGCATTGGCCCCCAGTCCGCCGTAGAAGGAACTGCGGGTCGTCTCAAAGACCTTGCCCGCGACGTCCTGAATCGTCCCTTCGTGGTGGTTGTAATTCAGGCCGGCCCGCAACGACGGCAACCAGAGCGCCTCGGCCCGGTCCACGCGAGCGTACGCCTCATTGATCCGCTCGCGAGCCACGGCGACGTTCGGATTCTGGGCATCGGCGAGATACAGGACGTTGCCGAGACTCAGCGTGTACTCGTCCGACAACAACGGAGGTTCGGCAACGGGGTCTGGTTCGGATTCCGTCACATTCGCGACGGGCAGGACGCGATCCGATGGGTCTGCCGCTTCATCGATAATGACGTTGTCCGCGGGTGTGACCACGTCGGCTTTAACAACCGCAGGTTGTTCCGCATCGGATACCGCCGCGACCGGCAGCTTAGAGGCTGTTTCAGAACCTGATCGGGTGGCCGGGGCTGGACCGACCAACGGGAGGGAAGCCCCGGTTGAGGCTGCATCACCGGGGCTTCGCCGAAGCGGCTCCAGCCCCGGCCACCCTTCTCCAGAGTTTTGAAACAGCGGCTTAACCGCCGGCCGGATGGGGCGATGAGCCACAACGCCTCCGCCGAGCGGCATCGTCGTGCAGCCGGTCGTGGCGAGCAACAGCCCGGCCAGCCAGCGACGAGCGCTGCGATCAATCGAGGGTTGCGGCATGGTCACCATCCGTGGTGCGGCGGCACGAACGCCCGGTATCATCCTTTGTCTCGTGCTATCGGACTTCGATATCAGCGGCCTGCACGGGGATGCCGCGGCGTAGGTGGCGGCCGTCGCGAGGACGCGCATCGCAACGGTCGGGCAGACTTTGCCGATCGTGTGCAAGCGGGCAGAGCGGCGGTCTATTTTGCCGGGGCGGCAATCTCGACGGTCTGGCCTTCGCGGAAGGCGTTGGCGTTGACGCCGATCACGCGCTCGTCGCCGGTCAGTCCGTCGCGAATCTCGAAGTCGGTTCCGGCTTGCAGACCCAGCGACACCGGCAACCTCACGATCTTGTTGTCGGCCCCGACGGCGAAGCAGTACGTCTGCTTGTCTTGCGTGACGATTGCCGTCTTCGGCAGGCTGAGGGCGTTCTCCAGCTCGGCGACGGTGATTTTCACCTGCACGTACTGACCGGGCCGCCACCGCCCGTCGGCGTTCGGCACGTCGATCTCGGCCGACAGCGTCCGCGACGTCTCATTCAGCGACCAGCCGGTCCGCGTCACCGTGCCGACATACGGTTCGCCCGGCAGCGACGGAATCCGCAGTTCGACCTTCGTGCCCGCGGCGACATGCACGGCGTCGACCTCCGGCACGTCGACCATCACGCGGATGGGATCGGCCCGCATCACCACCAGCAGCGGCTTGCCGCCGTTGACGCCGCCCGCCTGGACCAGATGCCCCGTGTGCACGTTCCGCTCGACGACCACGCCATCGAACGGGGCGCGAATGGTCGCATAATCGAGCATCGCCGCCAGCCGCCGCTGTTCGGCCTCGGCGACGGCAAGCTGGGAGCGAACCGCGACGGCATCGGCCTGGGCCTTCTCCAGTCCCGCTGCCGACTCTTGTTGCAGGGCTTCGACGGAGGCAATCCGCGCAGCGACTTCCTTGCGGCCGGCATCGGCGGCATCGAGCTGCGCCCGCGTCTCATCGGCCACCTTCCGCGTCACGGCGCCGGACTCGGCCAATTGGGCGACGCGCTGAAACTCCGACTGCCAGCGCGCGAACTGCGCTTCTTCCTTCGCGACTGAGGCTTGCGCTTCGCGGACACGGGCGGACGCCGATCGGACTGTGGATTCGGCCAGCTTGACGCCGGCATCCGCTTGCAGCACCTCGGCCTTGGTCTGCGCGACGGTGGCTGCCTTTTGGGCGAGTTCTTCACGCAACTCGGGGACGATCAGCTCACACAGCACCGTTCCGGGTTCGTCACCGTGCGGGCCGCGGATGGGGTCGCCGATGTCGACGGGAATCTTTGCCACGTAACCCGTGACCTTCGCAAACAATGGCGCGACCTCGAAGGCCTCCGCGCGGCCGGGCAGTTCCACTGTCCGCACCAGCGTCTTCCGCGCCGGCTGAATCGCGGTGACGCGAATCGGCGGTTGCCCGCCGGACGCGCTGACATCGTGCGCTCCGCCGGGACGATTGCACCCCCCCAAGATGCCAAGTCCACTGATGGCGATGAGCGTAAAAACCGAAACCAGACGAGCCATAAGAAATCATCCCGATGATTGAGTCTCAAGCCGAAAGCGGCGGTTCTTGAAGAGGCGTGACGACCACGGCTACATGAGCACATAACACTGTTACAAACTTGATCAGCAAGCAAGAATTTCATCCACAGATTTCACCGATTACACAGATTTAAGACGAAGGACATTATGGGATTGTGGTTCCTTCAGTTCTGGCTTCTTTCAGGCTTTCCATCTGCGAAATCTGTGCAATCTGTGGATCAACGCGTTTCGCCTGTAATCACTCCGCACTCATCATCTGAGCGGCGTCGCTGCGGTATTGCGGGCTGTGTGCGTCGAGCGGATCGAGCGACGCCGAGCGGTTCGGGGCGCGGTGTTGAACCAGCGCGAACACGGCCGGAAGGATCAACAGCGTCGCGGCGGTGGCGGCGATCAGGCCCCCCAGCACCGCCCGGCCCAACGGGGCGATTTGCGATCCCGATTCGCCCAATCCCAGCGCCATCGGCACCATGCCCGCCCCCATCGCGAGGCTGGTCATCAGAATCGCCCGCACGCGGCGTTCGCCCCCCAGCACGGCCGCGCTGCGGGAGTCGTTCGATGTCCGCCGCGACTGCTCGGCGAACGTGACGAGCAGAATCGCGTTCGCCATTGCGACGCCAATCGCCATGATCGCTCCGATGAACGATTGGATGTTCAACGTCGACCCGGTCAGCCACAGCATCAGCACGACGCCCGCGAGCACGGCGGGCGCGGTGGAGACCGTCGTCAGCGCCAGCCGCAGCGATTGGAAGTTGGCCGTGAGCAGCAGAAAGATCACGACGATGGCGAGCAGCAACCCCACGCCCAGCCCGCTGGTGATTTGTCGCAGCGGCGGAATCTGCCCGCGGAGTTCGGTGGTCACGCTCTTGGGCCGTTTGCCGTCGGCGTCCAGCTTCGCCAGCACGCGGCGGACTTCGTTGGACACTGAACCGAGATCCTGTCCGCTGATGTTCGCGGTGATTGTGATTTCCCGCTTCATGTTGTAGCGGTCGAACTGCCCGGCCATCTTGTCGGCGGAAATCTGGGCCACGTCGCGCAGCAGGATGGGCAGCCCGTCGCGATAGTTCACGGGGATGCTGGCGAGGTCTTCCGGCTGCGTCATCACCGGCTGCGGGATTTCGACCTGCACCTGATAGCCAATACCAGTCTTCGGATCGGGCCAGTAATTCTGCACGAGGAACCGGGTGGACGACGTCGCGGCGACGACCGACCGCGCGATTTGCGACGTCAGGGTGCCGGAGTACGACGCCTTCTCGCGGTCGACCTTCACGTTGACCGTCGGATAATCCAGCGACTGCGCAATCTGCACGTCGCGGAGCGCCGGCACGGTCGCGAGTTCCTTCTGAACTTCCAGCATGTACGCCCGGCTTTCGTCGAGGTTCGATCCTCGGGCGGCGATCTCGATGGGGGTCGGCGAGCCGAAGCTCATCACCTCGCTGACGATGTCGGCCGGCTCGAACGAGAGCCGCAGTTCGGGATAGCGTTGGGCGAGAATCTGGCGCAGCTCATCCTTCGCCCGTTCGGTGTCCACGCCGCTGCCGTGCTTCAGCTTGATCCGCAGCAGCCCCTCTTCCGGCCCGCGCGACCATTGGTAGACGCCGTTGATTGGGAAGCTGGAGGGAATTGTCCCGACATAACCGAGCGTGATGTCCACGTTCTGCGGCCCGACGTGCTGGCCCACGGCGTCGAGGACGCCCAGCGCGTACTGTTCGGTCGTGTCGAAATGCGTGCCGTCCGGGGCGCGAAACCGCAAGCGGAATTCGTCAACGCCCGCGGACGGAAAGATTTCCAGACCGAGCCGCGAACCGACGCCGACGATGATGAGCAGCGAGACGGCCAGATACGCGGGGACGACGATCCAGCGGGCTGCGACGATGGGGCGGAGCATCTGGCCATAGAAGGTCATTGGTCCTTTGTCATTGGTCATTCGTGAAGAGGCGGGTTCTGTCTTCCCCAATGACGAATGACCAGGGACCAATGACCTCCTCAACAACCACACCGACAGCACCGGTACGAATGTGCTCGACAGCACGTACGACGCGATCATTGAGAACCCGACCGCAAGCGATAATGGCACGAACAGGTTGCGGGCCGCCCCCTGCATGAAGAACGACGGCACGAACACCGCCAGAATGCACAGCATCGCCAACAGCCTGGGCACCGCTGTCTGGGCGTTTCCCAACCGGACGGCGAGCGCAATGGAGTCGGTCTTCTCATACTGCGTGTGAATGTTCTCGATCTCGACGGTCGCTTCATCCACGAGAATGCCGACGGCGAGGGCCAGGCCGCCGAGCGTCATCAGGTTGATCGTGTGTCCGCCGACCCACAACGCCAGAATCGCGGCCATGATCGCCAGCGGAATGTTGAGCACGACCACCAGCGCGCTCCGCCAGTCGCGCAGGAAGACCAGCACCATCAAACCCGTCAACAACGCCCCCAAGGCCGCTTCCGCGAACAGGCTGTTGATCGCCCGCGTGACGTACGGCGACTGATCGAACTCGAACGAGACCTTGATGTCCTCCGGCAACTCGGCCTGCATCGTCGGCAGGGCCTTCTTGATCTCGTCGATCACGCTCATCGTCGAAGCCTCGGCCCGCTTCGTCGCCAGGATGTACACCGCCCGGCGACCATTGATGAGCGCGTACCCCGTCGGCAGGTCGGTCGAGTCTTCAATCGAACCGATGTCCCGCAGATACACTGGCGGGCCGTGACTGGTCCGAATCGGAATGCTTCCCAAGTCGCGGATGTCCTTGACCAGCGCGTTCGTCGGCACCACCGGGTACATCGTCCCGACGTGCAGGTTGCCCGACGGACTGACGGTGTTGCCGGTCGAGAGCGCCGTCACCACTTCATCGGGCGAGATGCTGTAGGACCGCAGCCGTTCGGGATCGGCGCGGATCACGATCGTCCGCGCGCTGCCGCCGAACGGCGGCGGGGCGGAAACGCCAGGTAGGGCGGTGAACATCGGCCGGACCTTGAACAGCGCCTGGTCCTGAATCTCGCCAATAGTCTTGGTCGCGCTCGACAGCACCAGATACCCGACCGGGACGCTGCCGGTGTCGAACCGCATCACGAACGGCGACACCGTCCCCGGCGGCATGAAGGCCCGCGACCGGTTGACGTAGTTGATCGTCTCCGCCATCGCCTGGGCCATATCGGTCCCGGGATGGAAGAACAGCTTCATCAGCGCCATGCCCTGAATGTTGCGGCTCTCGACGTGATGGATGTTGCCGATGTACAGAAAGTGGTACTCGTAATAATTGGTGAGCAACCCCTCCATCTGGGCGGGGTCCATGCCGCCGTAGGGCTGGCAGACGTAGATCACCGGCAGGTTGAGCGCGGGGAAGATGTCCACCTTCATCGTCTGCAACGGCAGTTCGACGCCCCACTGCTGCAGCGTCCGGTCGACAATCTTCGGCCGCAGCGCGACGCCGCATGCCAGCATCACGGCAACGACGGCGACCATGACCGTGAAGGGGCGACGCAGCGCAAACGTGATGGGGTTCATGGTAAGTCTTGCTGGCAATGCGGCGGCGACGTCATTGGTTCCTGGTCATTCGTCATGGGGGGAGCGGGCTCGTCGCGTCCTCGCAAAGGACCAAAGACAAAAGACCAATGACTCTTTGATGGCGACATGGTACGGTGAGCGAATGACAACAGCAAACGGCGTCAACGGCTCGTGACCTTGAATTGTCGTGAATGAAATCCTCAGTCAGAATCCGCCGTCGCTTGCGCTCCGGGCTGTGATTGCTGTCCGGCCCTCAACCCTTAGCCCTCAGCCATGATTTCCTACGATTACGACATCGCCGTCATCGGAGCCGGTCACGCCGGGTGCGAAGCCGCGCTGGCGGCGGCCCGGCTCGGCGCGAAGACCGTGCTCTTGACGATGAACTGCGACAGCGTCGGCCAGATGAGCTGCAACCCGGCGATCGGCGGCGTCGCCAAGGGGCAGATCGTCCGCGAGATCGACGCCCTTGGCGGCGAGATGGGCCGCGTCATCGACGCCACCGCCATCCAGTTCCGGATGCTGAACCGCAGCAAGGGGGCCGCCATGCACAGCCCCCGCGCCCAGGCAGACAAGAAGGCCTACCAGTTCGACATGAAACGCCGCATCGAAGAGCAGCCGGGGCTGACGCTGCGGCAGGAGATCGTGGAGGGACTAAGGGCCGAGGGTTTAGGGCTAAGGGCCGGACAGGAATCAGACGCACCTTCTGCTCTGGCCCTCAGCCCTCAGCCCTCAGCCCTTAGCCCATTGACCGTCCGTGTCCGCGGCGGCGCCACCTACCGCTGCCGGGCCGTCATCGTCACCACCGGGACGTTCCTGCAGGCGATTATGCACACCGGGGAGACGAAAACGCTCGGTGGTCGCGCGGGAGATGGCACGACGGGGACGCTGTCCGACTGTCTGCGCGAACTCGGCTTCGAGCTGGCGCGGTTCAAGACCGGCACGCCGTGTCGTCTCAACGGCCGGACGATTGATTACTCGGTGCTCGAAGAACAGCCGGGCGATCCTGATCCGATTCCGTTTTCGTTTCTCACCGACCGCATCGCGCAGACGCAGATGTCGTGCTGGCTGACGGAAACGAACGGACCGGTCCACGATCTCATCCGGGCCAACCTGCATCGCGCGCCGATGTACAGCGGTCAGATTCAATCCACGGGACCCCGGTATTGTCCGTCGATCGAAGACAAAGTCGTGCGGTTCGCCGAGCGGACGGCGCACCACATCTTCCTCGAACCGGAGGGCCGGAACACCCTCGAATTCTATTGCAACGGCATCTCGACCAGCCTGCCGCGCGACGTGCAGGACGAGATGATCCGCTCGATCCGCGGTCTCGAACGGGCCGAGATCATGCGCTACGGCTACGCGGTGGAGTACGACTACGCCCCGCCGACGCAGTTGCACCGGACGCTGGAGACGAAGCGCGTCGCCGGGCTGTATTTCGCCGGCCAAATCAATGGCACCACCGGCTACGAAGAAGCCGCGGGGCAGGGCTTGATGGCGGGCATCAACGCGGCTTTGAAACTCCGCGGCGACGAACCGCTGATTCTGCACCGCAGCCAGGCCTACCTCGGCGTGCTGATCGACGACCTCGTCACCAAGGGGGTCGACGAACCGTATCGCATGTTTACGTCACGGGCCGAGTACCGGCTGCTCTTGCGGCACGACAACGCCGACCGCCGCTTAACGCCGATCGGTCGCCGCATCGGCCTCGTCACCGACGAGCGCTGGCGGCGGCTGGAAGACCACGAGGCCCACATCACCCGGGGTCTCGACCTGCTGCAATCGAGCCGGCACGAGCACCAGACGCTGGAGGAATGGCTGCGGCGTCCGGAACTCGACTGGCAGCAGTTGCTCGCAATGTCTACCGAACTCCGCGAATTGGAGATCGGCCCGTTGTCAGCGTCGCAGATCGAAATTGAGACCAAATACGCCGGCTACATCAAGCGGCAGGCGGCGGACATCGAACGTCATCACAAGACGCAGTCGGTCGGCATTCCGACGATGTTCAACTTCCTCGCCGTCCCGCAACTCCGCAAGGAAGCCCGCGAAAAGCTGACCCGCGTGCGGCCGACGGACCTCGGCCAGGCGGCCCGCATCAGCGGCATCACCCCCGCGGATCTCTCGGTGCTGCTGCTGTACTTGAAGCAACCGGAACGGTTGGATGCGTTGCCGACGTAACGTGCGGTCTTTGTGGCAATTCACAGTCACAAGCCCCGGCGAAGCGTCCCTCTCAGTTCAAGGTTAAGTGCGCGGTGAAATGGTCAATCATTTCCGGAATCTCAGCCGCGGATCGGCGACAGATCGTAGCCCCAGGCGTGAGCTTGGGGGAAACATCGCATGGTCTTTACGCCGAAGGCGTAGCATCTCAAAGCCCAGGGTCGCGAGTCTGCGAGCGCACCCTGGGTGACGATCGATGACGAACCCCATACCCTGAAAGGGTTTCATTGGGATTTGACGCCACCGATGATGCGACCCTTTCAGGGTCGACGCGCTTCGGATGCCATGTCCCCAGGGTGCGCTCGCCGACTCGCGACCCTGGGCTATGTGATCGAACGCCTTCGGCGTAATTGATCTCCGACCAATGTTCGGCCACCAACCGCAATGACCTTGGTTGGGTTTTGAAACCGCTTATAAGCCCCGAAGGGGCGGCAGAAGTTCGAACGCGCGACGAACTTCTGTCGCCGCTTCGCGGCTGGTGTTTGATTCGATGACTGGTCCCCAGGCTCACGCCTGGGGCTACGATCTGACGCCCCTTCGGGGCTGAAAACTGGCGGCGATGCACGGTTCATGGTTGATTCCGTTGGGGTCGAGCCGCACACCCGCGCCAGCAATGGACGCGACATCAGACTTGTGCTGGCCCCGAAACTCATCAACAATGGTTGATGCCCCGCCTTGATCCGCCTGCCTTGGCCCTCCCCCACGTGAAGCCCCCGCCATGCTGCGATTCGTGACGTGCGCATTGATGATTGCCGCGACGGCGATCACCGTCTCGGCCGCCGGTCCCGATGAGCCGGTCTTCGAGCGCGATATCCGACCCATCCTGCGGGCCCACTGTTACGACTGCCACGGCGCGACCGAGCCGTTGCAGGGGAACCTCGACCTGCGGCTCGTGCGGTTCATGCAGCGCGGAGGGGAATCGGGGCCGGCGATCGTCGCCGGGGATCGGAATGCCAGCTATCTGCTCGATCGCATCCGCAACGGCGAGATGCCGCCGGGGGTGGCGAAGGTCTCCCCGAAGGAGTTCGAACTGCTGGAGCGGTGGGTGGCGACCGGGGCGAAGACGGCCCGACCGGAGCCGGAGACGTTGCCGCCGGGACTGGGCATTACCCCCGAAGAGCGCGACTGGTGGGCCTTCCGGCCGCTGCGTCGTCCCGAGCCGCCGCCGGTCGTGCATCGCGAACTGGTCCGTTCGCCGATGGATGCGTTTGTGTTGCAGCGGTTGGAGACGCTCGGTCTGTCGCTCAATCCGGTGGCCGATCGTGCGACGTTGATTCGCCGGGCGTATTTCGACCTGATCGGTCTGCCCCCCACTTCGGAACAGGTGCAGGCGTTCGTCGCCGATCCCTCTGCGGGGGCGTGGGAACGGCTGCTGGACGAACTGCTGCAATCGCCGCACTACGGCGAGCGTTGGGCCCGTCACTGGCTGGACGCCACGGGGTACGCGGACTCCGACGGCGTGACGCAAGACGACCGCGTGCGGCCGTATGCCTACAAGTATCGCGATTACGTCGTGAAGTCGTTCAACGCCGACAAGCCGTTCCACGAGTTCCTCATCGAACAACTCGCCGGCGATGAGCTGGTGCCGCTCCCCCACACGAATCTGGCGCCCGAGCAGATCGAGAAACTGGTGGCGACGGGCTACCTCCGGATGGCGGCGGACGGCACCGCGGGGGGCGTCGATCAAGACCTCGCCCGGAACCAGGTGATGACCGACACGATCCGCATTGTGTCGACCTCGCTGCTGGGCCTCTCGGTCGCGTGCGCGCAGTGTCACGACCACCGCTATGACCCGATTCCGCAACACGATTACTACGCCCTGCGTGCGGTCTTCGAGCCGGCCCTCGATTGGAAGACCTGGCAGAATCCGCAGCAGCGGCTGGTCTCGCTGTACACCGATGCCGATCGCGCGAAGGCCGCCGAAGTCGAACAGGAAGCTCAAACCATCGCCACGGAGCGGACTGAAAAACAGACCGTCTACATCGCGGCCGCCTTGGAGAAAGAACTCGAAAAACATCCCGCCGAGCTGCGCGACAAGCTCCGCGAAGCCTCTCAGGCTCCGGCCGACAAGCGCTCGCCGGAACAGCAGCAACTCCTGAAAGAACGTCCCAGCGTCAATATCTCCCCGGGCGTCCTGTACCAGTACGATCAGGCCGCCGCGGACGATCTGAAGAAGTACGACACCCGCATCGCCGAGATCCGCGCCAAAAAGCCGCCGGAAGACTTCATCAGCCCGCTCGCCGAGCCGGCGGGACACCAGCCGGTCACGCACCTGTTCCATCGCGGCGATCATCGGCAGCCGAAGTCCGCCGTTGCGCCGGGGGATTTGCAGATCGCGATTGCCGAAGGAGCCGAGTTCGCGATCCTCGCCGACGATCCGCAGTTGCCCACGACCGGCCGGCGGCTGGCGTATGCCCGCTGGCTGACCAACGGCCGGCATCCGCTCGTGGCCCGCGTGCTGGTGAACCGCTTCTGGATGCACCACTTCGGCCGCGGTCTGGTGGGCACCCCCGGCGACTTCGGCAAACTCGGCGAGCGGCCCACCCATCCGGAGCTGCTGGACTGGCTCGCCGACGAGTTTATGGCCCGCGGCTGGAGCCTCAAGGCATTTCACAAGCAGGTGATGATGTCGACCGTCTATCAACAGTCGGCGCGGCGCGACCCGGCCAAGGACGCTGCCGACGCCGATAATCTGCTGCTCGGCCGCATGTCGGTGCGACGCCTCGACGCCGAAAGCATTCGCGACCACATTCTGACGGTCAACGGCACGCTCAGTCCCGAACTGTTCGGGCCGCCCGTCGGCGTGAAGCCGGACGATACGGGCATGATCGTCGTCGACGGCAATTCGACGCGACGCAGTTTGTACATCCAACAGCGCCGCTCGCAACCGGTGGCGTTGATGACGACGTTCGACGCGCCGGTCATGGAGGTCAACTGCGAGCGCCGCCCGTCGTCCACAGTCGCGGGGCAGGCGCTCCTATTGATGAACAACGAGTTTCTGCTGCAACAATCGCGAGTGTTCGCCGAGCGGGTGCGAAAGGCTTCCGTCTCCGTCCCCGCGTTGCCGCCGGAACTGGCCGCCGGGTTGCAGTCGCCGGAATCGGCCTGGCAATATGGTCGGGGACGCTTCGACGAAGGGACCGCACGCACGGCCGAGTTTCATCGGCTGCCGCAGTTCGTCGACGGCCGCTGGCAGGGGGGGCCGAGCCTCCCGGCCGCCGAAACCGGCTGGGTGATGCTGCACGCGCAGGGGGGTCACACCGGCGAGAACCCCGGCTTCGCGGCCGTTCGACGGTGGGTGGCCCCGCAAGCCGGCGTGCTGAACATCACCGGCGAACTGCAGCATCCCGGTCAGGCGGGCGATGGCGTCCGCGGGCGGCTGGTGTCGAGCCGTTCGGGACTCCTCGGCGAGTGGGCTGTCTACTCCAACAACGCGGCAACGAATG
This sequence comes from Planctomycetaceae bacterium, assembly GCA_034439795.1. GTDB lineage: Bacteria > Planctomycetota > Planctomycetia > Planctomycetales > Planctomycetaceae > DSVQ01. Next base: position 12,803 of record JAWXBB010000368.1, read on the forward strand.
TCGCAGCCCTCGAAGTCCAGGCCGGCGATACGATCGACTTCGTCGCCGATTGCCGGGAGAACGTGACCACCGACTCATTCGTTTGGGCTATGAAGCTCGCTGTTACCGCCGACGCGCAAACGAAATTGTGGGACTCGGCGACAGACTTCCGCGGCGATGCAACTTCCTCATCGCTGGCAGCGGCAATCGTCCCCGCCTGGCGGCTGACCTATGCCCGCGACCCGGATTCCGAAGAGTTGATCCTGGCGGCCCGGTTTCTGGTGAAACAACTCAGCACGATGCGCTCGCAGCCGGTGGCCGAACGCGAATTGCAGGCGCTGACCAACCTCTGCCAGCAGTTACTCGGCAGCAATGAATTCCTGTACGTCGATTGAGTCAATGAGGACCGACGATGCTGTTCAACAATTCCAACGTGCCCAACCGGCGTGAGTTCCTCGCGCAGAACGCGATGGGCATCGGCACCGTCGCGTTGGCGTGGATGCTGCAGCAGGACCGCGCGCTCGCGCGGCCGGCGAGCGTGGTCGATCCGCACATCACTTACGACCTCAAGCCGAAGACACCGCTGGCCGCGCCGAAAGCGCGGGCGATGATCTCGCTGTTCATGCACGGCGGGCCGTCGCATGTCGATCTCACCGACCCCAAACCCGAATTGCAAAGGCACGATGGCCAGGACTACACCGGCGAAGTGGTTTACAGCTTCGTCAACCGCGCCAGCAAGAAGCTGCTCGGCAGCCCGTGGAAGTTCCAGAAGTGCGGCCAGTCCGGCACCGAACTCTCCGAACTGCTGCCGCATCTGCAGGGCATTGCCGACGACATCTGCCTCATCCGCTCGATGCACACCGGCCACAACGGGCACGAAGTTTCGATCCGCTATTTCCACGGCGGCATCCCGGCGGTCCTGGGTCGGCCCACTTTGGGCGCGTGGCTGACGTACGCCCTCGGCTGCGAGACGCAGAACCTGCCCGCGTACATGGTGCTGGTGGACCCCGGCGGTCATCCCGTCGATGGCGTGACGAACTGGTCCAACGGGTTCATGCCGCCGCTGTTTCAGGGAACGGTCCTGCGAGCGACGGAGCCGCGGATTCTCAACCTCAATCCGCCGCCGCAGCTCAAGGGGGCGTTGCAGGAGCAGAATCTCGACCTGTTGGGCCAGTTGAACCGCCGACATCTGGATTTGCATCCGGGCGAAGGCGACCTGGAGGCCCGCATCGCCAGCTACGAACTGGCGGCGCGGATGCAGACCGAAGCGACCGAGGCGCTCGACATCGCGCAGGAAACCGAAGCCACGCAAAAGCTGTACGGCCTCGACGATCCCGTCACGCGCGACTACGGCACCCGCTGTCTGCTGGCGCGCCGGCTCGTCGAACGCGGCGTGCGGTTCGTGCAACTGTTCCTCGGGGGACAGCCGTGGGACAACCACACCGGCATCCGCGGCAGCTTGCCCGCCATCTGCCAGCGCACCGACCGACCCGCGGCCGCGCTGGTCACCGACCTGAAGCAGCGCGGGTTGCTCGACTCCACGCTGGTGCATTGGGGAGGCGAAATCGGCCGGCTGCCCGTGACCGAAGGGGAGGGGGACAAGGTCGGCCGCGATCACAACGGCCAGGGCTTCAGCATCTGGCTCGCCGGCGGCGGCGTGAAGCCCGGCATGGTCTACGGCGAAACGGACGAAGTCGGCCACAAGGCGGCGGTCAACGTCGTGACGCCCAACGATTACCAGGCGACGCTGCTCTCGCTGTTCGGCCTCGATCACCAGCAACTGGTCTATCGGCACAACGGCCAGGAACAGCACCTCACCGCGAACCGGCCGTGCCGGATCGTGCAGGACATTCTGGCGTGAAATGGGAAGCCCAGGGATTGCTATCCCTGGGCTTCTTCGCGAATCACAGCGTCCGCGGGCACGACGCCGTCGATCAAACTCTCCGACCGCAACTGCTCCGGCAATCGTCCCAGATTGCGATGGGCGATCAGCTCCGCGACGATGCTGATCGCGATCTCCGGCACCGTCTGCGAGCCGATCTCGAAGCCCAGCGGGGCGAAAACCTTCGACAAGGCTTCGCGCGAAATGCCGTCGCGGAGCAGATCGCTGAAGATCAGCTTGATCTTCCGCCGGCTTCCGATCAGGCCCACGTACCGGGCCGGCGTTTTTGCAAGGTGAAACAGCGCCTCTTCGTCGTGGTTGTGGCCGCGGGTGACGATGATGCAGTACGTGTCGCGGTCCACCTCCAGCCCCCCGAGGGCTTCGTCGATCGGCGCGACGATCAGCCGCTGCGCCTTCGGGAACCGGTCGGGATTGCAGTATTCCTGGCGGTCGTCGATGACCCACACGTCGAAATCCACCTCGGCGGCGAGGTCCGCCACCTTCTGGCCGACGTGACCCGCACCGACGATCACCAGCCGGCAACGGGGCAGATACGGCAGGTACGACACGCCCCCGGTGACGTAGGGCCGCGGTCGGTCGGCGAGCAGCCGGAGATGCTCTTCGACTGATGACGGCGGCGTATCGCCGCGGCGGCTGGCAATCACGTTTCCCTGTTCGTCGAGCAACCAGCGCTCTCCCGCGCGGCCGCAGGATTGCTCCGCGTCGATGATCACCGCCTCCGTGCAACCGCGGCCGGCGATGAGCAGGTCGGCGAGCTGGCGGAAGTAACCGACGTCGTCGCCGGGACGGACAGGGTCGACCAGCATCTTCATTCGGCCGCCGCAGATCAGGCCGTCGTCCCAGCCGTAGTCGCTGTCGAGCTGAAACGTGAGCAGGTCGGGCGTCCCCTCTTCCAGCTTGGCGAGCGCCCGCCGCTTGACTTCCGCCTCGACGCATCCGCCCCCCAGCGTCCCCGCCTGCGAGCCGTCGGGGAAGACCAGCATCGCTGCGCCGGCCTTCTGCGGGGTCGACCCGCGGGTCTCCACCAGCGCGGTATAGCAGACTTTGCGTCCGGCGCGGATCATCTGGTCGAGGAGAAGGAGGATGTCGCGCATGGAGTTCGATTGAATCAAAGAGATGAGAAGACCGCGAAACCGCAAGCGTTTTATGGGAGTTGATTGGGGTGGGTGAGATTGTTGAGGAGGGTTCTCGTGGCGCGGAGTTCGCGTGCGAACCCTTCGACGAGTTCGGTTCTTCCTCCGTCGGGGAGCACCTCCCACGTATACGTTTCGACTTCGAGATGCGGGGCGTACTTCAACTCCGGCAGCACGGCGAGCGCCCGTTGCAGATCGGCTCGCGTCGTCCCCAACGGTCCCAACCGTTCGGCATCGACCGGAACGTGAAAATGCACCCGCCAGATTTCCGCCGCCGCGAACTCCGGTGACGGCGACATCACCAGTTCGCGGTCCAGATCGGTGTGCCATGTCCGCGCACCGGACGGCGTGCGGGCGAACGTCTGATGCAGGTAGCGCGGTTCGACGTACCGCAGCAAGGCCTCGCGGACGGCGGGATCGCGCGTCGGATTCCTCGCTTCGATCGCGCAACTGATGTGAACCTTGTTGATGCGGATGTCCGCGGCGACCAGTTGCCGGATCGACGCGGCGATGTCCTCGAACTCCACCGACTGATGGCAGACGTCGTAACAGACGCCGAGATGTTCGCGGACGGCGTTGGACGCCCTGGACCCATCAGCCCGGTCGCGCAATTGCTGGAAGAATGCGACGGTTTCGTCCGTCGTCTCCAGCACGCAGAGCGGCTCGGGTTCGATGGCGAGGCGTACGGTGCGGCCGGTCTCGTCGCGGAGTCGGGCGAGACCCGTCGCCGTGGCAATCAGGCGGTTGAGGCAACGGTCGAGAAAATCGGTCGACGTCGCGAGCGCCTTGAAGCCCAGCGGCACGGTGGACAGGCTGCCGTCAACGCCGTCGGGCAACAGGGCCGTCAGCACGCGGGCGCAGTTCAAGGTGTATTGCTCGCGGTCGGGGTGCGTCCAGTCGGGCAAATACACCTGTTCCTTCACGCGGTCGCTATGGAAATCGCCATACGGAAAGGCGTTCAGCGTGTAACAGGGGAGGTCGCGGTGCCGCAGGAAGTCGGCGAAGCGGGCGAGCGTATCGGCTGTTTGCAGTTCGTCGATCACCGGCCGCGACAGCCACAACCCCGCGGCGAGCGGCTCGCCGAAGCGTTCGCGGATCGGCAGCATGAACCGCGTCAGGCCGTCCTGCACCTCGGCCAACGACCGCCCCGGATGGACGTTCGTGCAATAACTGAGCGGCATCCGGCTGAGCGTCATGAGTGCGCCTGGTCTTGTAGGGTGCAGTCGAGTCCGCGAGGCTCACCCCGTTGGAGTCCAGCCTTTAGGCTGTTCTTATCCTGCGACGCGAAGAAACCGCCTAAAGGCTGGACTCCAACGAGGCGGCGACGGAATCGCAAACCGGCGGGCTGCCAAAAGGTTCTGTCTCGATTATACTTCCGTGTCTGGGGAGCCACTATCGACCCGATTGGCGAAACTCCTCCCACGAACCGGTGTTTAGACTGACAAGACGGACGGCCGGAGGGCTGTGCCGACAACTGGGATCCTGTGCCGACGACGCAGCCTCCACCTTCGGCCGCCGAGGAATCCGGGTATCTGCACGATCCGGAGGTGCAGCTCATGCTGCGCGCCAAGGAGGGCGACGATGAGGCGTTCACGCAACTGGTCGCAGCCTACCAGGATCGGCTGATCAGCATCTTTTTCCACATCGTGGGGACACAGGAGGCGGCGGAGGATCTGGCCCAGGACGTGTTTTTACGGATTTACCGGGCGCGACACGGTTACGTGGCGACGGCCCGGTTTTCGACGTGGCTGTTCCGGATCGCGAACAATCTGGCGAGCAACCGGCGCCGGGACGCCGGCCGGCGGAAAGAGGTGGCCATGCCCGGCGGCGAATCCGGCCCCTTGGGCGCGAATGCCGCCGAGCAACTGGCGATGGAAAAATCGGCGTTGATGCCGACCCGGCAACTCGACAAACGGGAGTTGCAGACCCTCGTCAACCGGGCGATGGAGACCCTGAACGACCGGCAACGGCTGGCCGTGCTGCTGCATAAATTCGAGGAAATGAGCTATCAGGACATCGCCGATGCCATGGAAATGACCCCGGCCGCGGTGAAATCGCTGCTCTCCCGGGCGCGCGACAACCTGCGGGATGTGTTGGAACCGTACATGCAATTGGGAAAATAACGCACGAACGAATTGGGGACCGACGAGGTGTTGGCATAAGAACACCAACCCGAAGCGTGAGCGAGGGCGAGTGCTCGTCCTCGCTCACGCTTCGGGTTGGTGTGAGACCCGTACGACGACTGGTCCGCGGCACGACGCCGCGGCGTATTCACACATGATGACATCATGGCCAAAGCGCTTCGACTGACCGCCGAGCAACGAGACGATCTGGTCGCCTATCTCGATGGCGAGCTGGAAGAGTCTCAAACGCAGTACATCGACCAGGTGCTCGCCCGCAGCGAAGTCGCCCGGCACGAGGTGGAGGCGCTCGCGCGGACGTGGGAGCTGCTCGATCTGCTCCCCAAGCCGAACGCCACCGAGGGGTTCACCGACCGGACGATTACGACGCTCAAAGTCTCGGAGATGGCGACGCCGCTGACCGAGCAGCCGTGGTTCGACTACGTCCGCAAGGGGACGATCGCCGCCGTCTGGGTGTTGTTGCTGTCGGTGTGTGCTGCGGTGGGCTTTGTGATTACCACCCAGGCCGTGCCCAACGAGCAGGCGGAACTGCTGACCGAACTGCCGTTGATCCGCAATCTGGACGTGTATCTGGAGATTGAGGATCTCGAATTCGTCCGCGAGTTGCAGCGGTCCACCCAGTTCACGCGCACCGTGACCGCCGAAGCCGAACCGCCGCCGGAGACGGCAGGCTCTCGAACGCTGGCCAAATCGCCGCTGCCGACCGACCGGGCTGGATTGTCCGAGCGATATCAGATGGTTGCGGAGATGCCGCAGACCGATCGCGATCGCGTGCAGCGGAACTGGGAATTGTTCCGACAGATGACCCCGGAGCGGCAGGCCCACTTTCGGGCGTTGCATCAGCAATACACCGAACAGCCGGAAGCGGTGCAGACGCTGCTGAAGACGTACGCCGCCTGGCTGCCGACACTGTCGCCGGGCAAGCGAGACGATCTGCGGCAGGCCGGCAATTCCGCGCAGCGTCTGGATCTGATCCGCAAGTTCAAGGACGAGCAGGACAACAGCCGCGAGATTCAGGTATTCGACCTGAATCTCGACCTGCAGCGCTGGAAGCAGCGCGTGCCGCCGGGGCCGTATCTCAGTCAGCCGGAACTGGTGAAGATGCTCGATCTCGTCGAACGGAAACTGCTGTTTGCTGAGCGGCGAAAGCTCGACCAGCAGGGAAAACTGCTGCCGTTGGAGCGGCTGGCCCGCGTCCTGCAGGCGACGTTTTCGCCGGGGAGCCACATCGTCGATCCGCAGACGGTGCGCGATCTGCTGGAGATGATCGAAGACGAAACCGAGCGGCAGAAGCAGGAGAGAATTCCGCCGGAGTTCCAGCGGGGCGCGTTGGCCAGGCTGATCGTCAACAGCCTCTTCAAGCAGATCTCCGACCGTCAGGTCGAGTTCTTCCCGACGGAAAGCCAGTTGGAGCAGGTGTTCGTCGCGCAACAGGGGGAAGAGCGTTACAAGCTGATGCAGAAGTCCCCGCACGACCTGACGCGGGAACTGCTGGTCAAATACTGGGAAGAACACGGCAGCGACGAAGCCCGCCGACTGGCCAGAATCCGCAGCGAACTCTGGGATTTCTGGGGGAAAACCATGAATTATGGTCCTCGGCCCCCCGGCTTTGGCGACTTCCGCGACCGCTTCAAGGACGACCGCAACAAAGACGGTGACCGGGGCAAGGACGGCGACCGGCGGCCGCCCCGTGGAGGTTCCGAAGGCGGTCGACCGCCGGAACCGCCGCCGAAAACCGACCCGCGGTAATCCACGACGGCCTCATCGGTTCGCGCCGGAGGGAAATCGGCGTATCGTGCCGCGATACGGTTTCTCCACTTCGCCGAATGATCGTCCCCCGTCATGGCCCACTCGACCGAACGTCGCCGGTTCGATTCGCTCGAACAGGAGGCGTATCTGAATTTGTGGCGGACGTACGACAGCCTGAAATCGCTCGAAGATGAGCTCTTCGCGCCGATCGGCATCTCGCCCCAGCAGTACAACGCGTTGCGGTTGCTCAAGGCCGCGCTGCCGGGAACGCTCACTGTGCAGGGGCTGGGTGGCCGGCTGATTTCGCGGGCCCCCGACA
>JAWXBB010000369.1:0-5847 GCA_034439795.1 Planctomycetaceae bacterium
CCCCAAGTCGATCGCCAGATCGGGACAGAACCAGCGTCGAACCCGGTTCAGCATCCTGGTTTCCGAACAAACAATGTGCGTACAGCCGCGGCCCGCGAATGACGCGGGAGCGGGAAAATCGACAAGAGGCGATCCGGGTGGGATCTGCCTCTCAATATGAGAAGACCGCGAAACCGCAAACGTGGGTGCGCACCCACGCTTGCGGTTTCGCGGTCTTTTGATTTCGGGCCAGCATCGCCCGAATGCCTTACGGTTTGACGCGCTCCGTCCCCACCGTCACCTCGTCGAGCCACAGCGTCTGCGCGTGCGGCAAGAGGCCCGGGCCGAAGTACGGCGTGATCAGGAACTGGTTGAACTTCATCCGCGGGAAGTCAGTCGACCGCAGGATGATGTCGGTGTGGTCGATCACCAGTTGGCCGTCGAACCAGCCCCGGACGATGCCGTCGCGGTTGGGTTTGTCGGCGGCGAGGTCGAGCGTGTTCAACTTGTAGAGCACCTCGACGCTGTGCCATTCCGCATCCTCGAACAGCACGTCTTCGCTGTCGTACATCTTGCCGTTGTAGCCCCCCTTGAGCGGGCCTTGTGTGAGGCCGTGCGGCTGGTCCTTGTTCTGAATGTCCTGGGCGGCGAGGCGGAGTCTGCCATTCCACGGTTCGATGTAGACCGTGAGATGCGTCGCCGCGGGGCCGACGAATGGGACGTTCTCAGTGGTCACAAAGTGCATGAGGTGCGGATGATAGCCCCGTTCAGTCCATCCCCAGCCGGGGGACAGGCGGACGTGCGCCTTGAGGTAGACCGTGTCGCTCGGCGCAAACAGCCGCCGCACGCCCGACGAACTGCTGGGCGTCGTGCCGCGCGCCTGCCACGCGTACTCGATGCAGCCGGACCCCGCGAACGGCTTGGTTGTGTCGAGCGCGAACTTCGTGCCGTCGTACCACCCCCGTTCGAGCAACTTCGCGTCGTTGAACGACTCGGTGAACAGCACGGCCGACGGCCGATCCTCTGCTGCGACATTGGCACCCAGCCACAGGAGACCGATGGCGAAATATCGCCTATGCCGCGTCGTGTTGGAGACCGTGCGTCGCATGTCATCGCTCCCGTCTATGACTCCGGCGATGGCGTGCGATCATCCTGAAACGCTTTGATGATCGCACTGTTGTCGAGATCACCGTATCCCGCGTGGTCGAGCTCGTCCAGCAATCGTGCGTGCAGGGACGACAACGGCAACGTCGCCCCGGCGGCCGCGCCGGTTGCCAGGATCAACCGCACGTCCTTGAGATGCTGGGCCAGGCGGGCCTGCGGCGCGAAGTCGCCGCCGAGCATTTTCGCGCCCTTGGTGTCCATGACGCGCGAGTAGGTCGGTCCGGCCCGCAGCACATCGAGGGCCAATTGCGGATCGACGCCCGTCCGCGCGGCGAAGCACAAGCCCTCGGCGAGCACCGCGCGGTTCAGTCCCAGCACGAGGTTGACGACCAGCTTCATCTGCGCTCCCGCGCCGCAGCCACCGACATGGAACACCCGCGCGGCAAAACTGCGGAGCAGCTCGGTGCAGGCCGCGACCGTGTCGGCGTCACCGCCCACGGTGACGATGACGTCACCCGCGCGGACCTGAGCGCTTGAGCCGGCGATGGTGGCGTCGAGATATCTGGCCCCGCGGCCGGCCAGCCGGTCGCCAAGCGCGGCCATCTCGGCGGGTTCGCCGGTGGTCGTGTCGATGACCAGTTTGCCGGCGAGGGGGCCCGTCACCGCTTCCATCACCTGCGTCGCAATCACCGATGTTGGTAGGCTAAGCACGATGACGTCGGCTGCGGCGAAAACGTCTGTCGCGCTCGCCGCAACATCACCGCCGAGGTTGCGGAGATTGTTGAGTTGTTGCTCAACGGTGTCGTAACCAATCACCGACCAGCCGGCGGCCAGGAATCGCTCCGCGAGCGCCGTCCCGACGAGACCGACGCCGATCAGTCCGACGGTGCGAGGAGCCATGTCAGTCCTTCAGCGTGCCGCCGTCGGTGCGCGGGGCGAACAGAATGATGACCATGCCGAGGGCGTAGATCATGCCGGTCCACAGGCCGATTTTGGCGTAGTTGCCGCCGAACGATCGCACCAGCAGGCCCGTCCCCAGCACCACGAACGCGGCCACGGTTCGGCCCGTGTTGAACGAGATGCCGGTCCCCGTCGCGCGGACCCGTGTGGGAAACAGTTCCGGCAGGTACAGCGGCAGCCAGCCGAAGTAAATCACGCCCACCAGGCCGAATCCGAACGACGCCGCATAGAACCACGGATGTCCCGGATATAGCCAGCCGAAGACGAACGTGCTCGCGGCGAGCGACAGCAGGCTGATGAGGAAGTAGGTGGTGCGGCGACCGAGCAGCGTCGCCAGAATGCCGCCGAGGAGGCTGCCGAACACGGCCCCGCCGGAGCGTGCGATCTGCGCGCGGGCCTTCGATTTGGGATCGGCCCTGGGACGCGCGAGCTGGTCCGAGGTCGCAGCCGCCACGGCCGCCGCATGTTTCTGGGCGGCGACCTGATCGGTCCACGGGATGATCCACTGCGCATTCGCCGCCGTGCCGATGACGGGGATCGCCCCCAACAGGATGCCGATGAAAATCCGTTGCCGCAGCGGCGGTTGGAACAGTTCCCGAAGCGGACCACCATCATGCGGCTTCGGCTGCGCCTTTGACGCCAGCCATTTCGCCGACTCCGGCACGCCCCGCAGACAGTACATGCCCAACACGGCCGGCATCGCGCCCACGAGGAACACCCATCGCCACGATTCAGCCGTCACGTCGCATACGAGGCCCACGACGCCCATCAGCACCTGACCCACGTTCGCTGCGGTCCCCAGCAGCCCGGCGAGAAACGGTCGCGAAGCCGCCGGCCACGCTTCGGCCACCAGTGCAACGGTGTTCGGCCACGCCCCGCCGATCCCGTGACACGCCAGGAACCGCAACAGCAACAATTCCCACGGCGACGTCGCCCAGTAACAGGCCCCGGTCAGAATCGAATAGCACAGCACGCTGAGAGCCAGCGATTGCGTCCGCCCGCAGCGGTCGCCCAGCCAGCCGAACACCCATCCGCCCGACGCCGCCCCGAACAGAAACGCCGCCTGATACCACGCGAACCACTGCGTGACGAGTTGCTCGTTCACCGGCTGTCCGGGCGAGCCGCCGAGCAGGCTGACCATCGCCGGACGGTGAATCAGCACGAACAGCGCGATCTCCATCCCGGCGAACATCCACCCCAGAAACGCCGCGGCGAGCACGACGGACCGCTGAGTCAGCGATGGCGGGCGCGACACAGCACTGGTGTTGGAGTCGCTCATCCCGAATCGTCCCCGTGACGGACCGTTCGCTTCGACCGAAGACGTGGGAGGCTACCGCATTCATGGCGACGATGCACGCTCGCCGTCTACCGACTGCGGCCTGCATTGCGAATCTGTTGCAACCGCTCGCGCATCGCGCGGGCGCGGTCGGCGTGACCGGCGATGACGTTCTGCCGCTCGCCAAGGTCGTTCGCCAGGTCGAACAATTGTCCGCCCGCGTCGCCGCCGAGTTCGGTGTTGGTGTTCGCGCTGACCCGCGGACCGTTGGTCGGCTCGGTGTATTTCCACGAACCTTCCCGCAGCGACAACACCCGGGCGTGTTCGACGAGCTGCTCGCGGCCCCGCGGCGATTCCCCGAGCAACGCGGGCAGCACATCGAAGCTGTCGGGGGCGTCCGCATCGGCGAGCTTCTGCCCGGTAAGCTTCGACAACGATGTCAACAAATCGATCTGGCACACGAGCGCCTCCGACACGCCCGGCTTGATCCGCGCCGGCCAGCGGACGAGGAGCGGCACCCGCGTGCCCGCCTCGAACGTGCTGTACTTGCCGCCACGATACGGCCCCGCCGGCTTGTGATCGCCGAGCTTTGCGACCGCGTCGTCCGCATAGCCGTCATCGATCACTGGCCCATTGTCGCTCGACAGGATCACCAGCGTGTCCTGCGTCAGTCCCAACTGGTCAAGCACCTTCAAGACTTCGCCGACTGACCAGTCGAATTGCACGATCGCATCGCCCCGCGGCCCCATGCCGGTCTTGCCTGCAAACCGCGGGTGCGGCACGCGCGGCACGTGGATGTCGTGCGTCGAGAAGAACAGGAAAAACGGCTCGGCCCGATGTTTCTCGAGGAATGCCACCGCCTTCTGCGTGATGACGTCGGCCATGTCTTCATCGACCCACCGGGCCGCTTTGCCGCCGGACATGTAGCCGATCCGGCTGATGCCGTTGACGATCGTGCGGTCGTGCCCGTGGCTGAACTTCATTTTGAGCAGTTCGGGATGCTCGGCGCCGATGGGGTCGTCGCCGATCCGTGGCCCGAAGCTGACCTGAATCGGGTCGCCGAGATCGATCCCGACCACGCGACGGTTCTCGACATACACGCACGGCACGCGGTCGCCGGTCGCGGGGATGAGAAAGTGTCATCGAAGCCGATATCCAACGGGCCGGGCGAAATCTCGCCGTTCCAGTTGAGATCGGCGGTTCCCAGGCCGAGATGCCATTTGCCCACGATGCCGGTCTTGTAACCGGCCCGTTGCAGTTGCGAAGCGAGCGTAGTGCGGCCCGGCTCGACGATCAACCGAGCGTCGCCGGGGAGCACGCCGGTCCCCTTCTTCCGCCAGGGATACTCGCCGGTCAACAGCGCATACCGCGACGGCGTGCAGGTCGCCGACGACGAATGCCCGTCGGTGAACCGCAGCCCGTCCCTGGCGATCCGGTCGACATTCGGCGTCTGCACGGCCGTCGCCCCGTTGCAGCTCACGTCGCCGTAACCGATGTCGTCGGCATAGATCAGCACGATATTCCGCGGCGCGGCGGCCGCTGCCGTTGCGACCAATCCCGTCAAAACCAGGGCTGCTGTCAGAGCAGGGAAAGGCATCATGGGGCCCCAGTCCGGCGTGGCCATCGGGATGTGAAAGGCACGGACGAGGGATGATAGCAGGTTCGCCGCTCTCGGTCTCAGGCAACCGCCCGAAAATCAGCGGCAACTTCACGCCCTCGACACCCGCCGACGCCAGGTCGTCGAACTCCTCGCCCAGGAGAAAACCCCCTCGAAGCCACCCGCGATCCCGCCCTGCGCGGCGACGTCGAGCAACTCGTCGAACTGCTCCAGCAGCGGATCAAAGGCCTCGACGAACAAATCGCCCAACTGTGCGCTGCGGAAGTTCGTTTCGGACTCCTTCCGTGCGGCGACGGCGCGGATCTTTTCGGACTCCGCCAATTGACGCTGCAGTTCGGCGTCGGTCCGCGGAACGGCGGGTGGCCGGTGAGCAACTCGTACAGAATCGCGCCCAGTGAATACACGTCGAGCGCAGGCCCGGCGTCGTCGCCGGCGCCGCGGGCCTGCTCGGGGGCCATGTAACTCGGCGTGCCGAGCACCTGCCCGGTGATCGTCAGGTTGTTCGCGCTGCCCAGCAGCCGGGCCAGGCCGAAGTCGGCGCACGAAGAAGCCGGCCAGCACCGACTGACAGATATCGACGGAATCGACGAGCCGGCGCAATCGGGCATCGGTGAGACGCACGCGGATCGCGCGGCGGACTTCCGGCTCGTAGGCCCGGACCAATTCCTCCGCGGCCAGACCGTCGCCACAACGCACCCGTTGGACCAAGTCGCAGAACGACGTCTCGGGGACCATGTCGATATCCCGTGAACGGCAGTGTCACCCCTCGACAGAAGTTTACTGCCGCGGCTGCGCGCGACGCAAACTCTGCCCGGAGCGGGGGTTGCCGATTTCCTTAAAAACTCGGCTCGAATTCTGTGCGACCCGCCTGCGGGCTTTCGTTCTAAGGGTATCGCGGCCCACACAGTTC
>JAWXBB010000370.1:0-5839 GCA_034439795.1 Planctomycetaceae bacterium
ATCGCCATTCCGATTCACAACCCGCAAGGGTTGTTGGTCGGCTACGCCGGCCGGCTGGTGGACGATGGGGCGATCACCGCCGACTGCCCGAAATACCTGCTGCCCGGACGACGCGACCGCGGCGGCCGGGTGATCGAGTTTCACAAATCCGAACTGCTCTACAACGCCCACGGCGTCGAAAAGCAGGGCGGTGACGTGATCGTCGTCGAGGGGTTTCCGTCGGTGTGGCATCTCGTTCAATGCGGGTTCGCCAACACCCTCGCGGTCATGGGCAGCGACTGCTCCGACCGGCAGCTGCAGCTCATTCTCGACTGCTGTGACGCCGATGCCACGGTGTGGCTTTTCCCGGATGACGACCGGGCCGGCGAGAAGTTTGCTACCGGCCTGGCACCGCGACTGGTCGAGTTCCGTCGGACCCGCTGGATTCGGGACCGGAAACATCAACCGACTGATTACACCCACGACGAATTGCAGTCCCTGCTAGAGTCGGTTCGTCGATAGCGCTTGAGCGGCCCTCACCCGGCCGCTCTTTTTTTACGCGTCGCGTATCGCCCGGCGTCCGTAAGCATTCAATTATTTTCCCTGATCGTCGCACGGATCAATGCGGCACCACCCGTTCCACTCCCAACTCGTTGATTACGCACGCGGCTCGTCCAGCAGACTCCACCGCCTCGCGCGCTGGTCGATCATGGCATCGCAGGCCGCATCGCTGAGGCCCGTCGTCCCTGGCTCTCGCTGATCCGGGTCATAAGATGTGCCACGGACGGCGGCCAATACGTCGGTGGGACGGAGCCAGATGGCGGCCAACGGATCGGCGAGCAATTCGTCGATCGTGGTCAACCAGACGAGTTGACGCACGGGCGGGTGCATCGCCAGCAGACGCATGGCGATGTTGTTGCGCCGCGCGGCGCTGGGCACAACGACGAGCACCGTAAAATGATATTCCTGAACGTTCACCGGGGCGTCTCGACCGGTATGGCAGAACTCCCGTTGGTAGCCGCCGCTGTTAAGATAGTTGCGGTAGCGCCAGGCTTTTTCGATGAGCTTGGGGAGTACTTCGTGCGACCGGTCGATCTCGATAAAAAAATCCCGCGCCAGGACGCTATCGTCTTCCTGCCACGTCACGCGCAAAAAAGCGTCGGGCCGCATGGCGTGCTTCCGGCCGTCCGACCCCGCGACGGTGAAGCGGTGCAGCCGCGGCCAAGTCGTGCACCAGCTCTGCCGGCCGGCCGCGGCGGTCGCACGGGTGAGCGCGATCTTGGCGTCCATCACCGACAGCTCGTGGGCCAGGTACTTGTCGGTGAGTTTACGCAGCCGCCGGTCCATCTCCAGCCACGAGATGACCACCGGCAAGTCCTGTCGCTTGGCCATCAATGCGTCGAAACCCCGTTTGGTCAAAAAGAAAATGCGTCGGTTCGCAGCCGACTCGCGGGTACGGATATCGAGAATCCCCGCGTCCAGGAGCGCCGCCAGGCGTTTGTAGGCGTAGGGCAGCGCGTCCTGAAAATACATCAACTCGATCTGCTGCGTCGTCATCACCCGCGATTCGAGCAACCCCCGCAGCAGGTCGTAATCGCGCGATTGCAGATTGATCCCGCGGCGGGGTGTGTCCTCCTTCATTCAGGCGATTTTAACACAGGTGGCTTGACTCGCGGTGGCCCTAGCACGGGCGCGCGGATTTGGCTGTGGATTTTGCGGGCCCGCGGCACCGGCTCGTCGCCGACGATCAATTCCTGAATGGAGTGACTGAATGCCTTGCGATTCTCCTCCAGCATCCGCAGCGCCTCGGTCCGGCGGTGCATGAACGGAAGTTTTTCACAGCAGACTTCTACATAGGTGCTTATCAGCTCATCGCCGGCCCGGACTTCCGGAATGTGGGGCGCTTTAATCGCGGCCGGCGCCGACATGTTCATGAGCTTCACCACGCAGTGCTGCTGCAACTGCCCGGTGAGAATCTGCACACCCGCGACCATCTGATCAGCGACCGGCACCCGCTCGATGCTGGCGATCTGCTCGCCGTAGATGGGTTCCATGACGTTCCGCGTCGTCTGGCCACGCTGACTGGACCGCGTCCGGGCATTCGATGCGCTTTCCCCGTCCTGGGCATTTTCTGAATCGGTGCTCGCGTTCGGAAACATCCCTTGCCGGCCGTCTTCATCCACTGAAAATAAGTTTGACGTTCCGGTGCCACGGCCGGCGTTGGTCCCAGCTTGTTCGGTTTCGCTGTCGCCTTCACTTTCGCTTGTATCCGTCACCTGAATCCAGCGGTGATCGACCACTCCGCGGTGTTTGATGACATTGCGAATCTTCTCCGGGTCGAACGTGCTCCCGTACATCCGCTGCGCCAGCATCTCCACGTCGGCCGGGTGCTGCGTACGGAAGACGATCTGGTTGGCCACCGTGCCGAGCACGGCGTGGTGGATCTGTTCTCCCACCGGCCCCTTGCTCGTCAACTGCGACGGAAACTGATGCGCCAGCGTCAGGTGCAATCCCATCCCGCGGGCCTGCGCCAACTGCGTGGCGATCGCCGGGTTTAAACAGTTCTGAAACTCATCAATGTACACATAAAACGGCAAGGCGTTCTTGCCGTCCTTGGGTTTGCCGCGACTTTGCGCCGCCTGCCACAAGTCGGTCAGCAGCATGGTGGTGAACGTCGACGCGACGGTCTCGTTCACCATGCCCCCTTCCTGGCTGGCGTTGACGAGGATGATCCATCCTTCTGCAATCGCCTGGCCCAAATCCAATGACGCGCCCAGCATCCCGGTCATGAGCTGGATCTGCTGGTTGTTCACGAACCGCTGCAGCAGACCCAGCGAACTTTGGATCAATTCGGTGAACTCCCGGCGGTTCTTTTCATCCAGCGCCCATTCCCAGTCGGCCCGGCTCGGGCCTTCCGGGACACTCGGCAGCAATCCCCGCCGGGCGGCGGGGTTCTGGAACAGTTCCGGGGCCCGCTGGATCGACTGCCCGGCGCAGTGCAGCAGCATCAGCGCGTTGCGTGTCCAGCGTTCCAACTGTGTCATCACGTCCGATGACGCGTTCTGACGGGCATACAGCATCGCCTGCATCATCGCTTCGGCGATCACACTCGGATCGCCGTCGCCGGCCCGTGGCCGCAGCATGTTGTATGCGCAGACCCAGTCCTTGCTCGTCAAGTCGATCGGTACGACCTTCAGGCCGCCGCGGTCACGTCGCGACAGCCAGGCCATGATGTTCTTGTAGCTCGACCCCAGTGGGTCGATGAACAACAGCCCGCTGCCGCTGCGGCGGGACTTTTCAATGTCCTGCCGAATCAGGTGCTCCATCGTGCGGCTCTTGCCCATGTTGGGCATCCCCACGATGTACAGCCCGCTGGCCCGCTCTTGCGGCCGCAGCGTGAGCGGACGGCCGGTGCCCGGCTCGTTCCCGATCCAAATCTCATGACCTAGGGTTCTTGGCATGGCTTGTGGGGCATCATACGCCCGATGTACGCTCGTTTGCATCGCTTACGAAGCAGAATCAGGTTCAGAGGTCGATCGTGCCTCTGAGAGGCCTGCAGCGGCTTTGCCGCTGTGTCGCGATTCGCGACCACGATCGTTGTCTCAAAGGCCGGCACCGCCGGCCATTCGTTCGGCTCTGCCAACCGTGTGGGATGGAGTGTGTGCGAGTTGTCGGGGGCCGAATTTAAGTATCCCGCACCAGCGGGATACCTTATGACGCACGCTCCGTGCGGAACGGCCCCGACCCACCGGCGTTTGGGTGAGGAACGCAAGCGCTAGCGTGTACCGCAATCCCGGCAGTACCCTGACGCCCTGCGGAAAACGACGGTGGGTCGGGGGCGGAACGCATCCCGACAACTCGCACACACCACGCGTTTTGCAGGCTTTTTGCCTGCAAACTGTCGCTACGACCCGTCCAAACGGGTTTGGATAGGAGTCTGGACACCCCGTTTTGACGGGGGGAGCGAACGAGCGTTCTGCTCTTGCCACACGGTTGTATCGGAATATGAACCCGCCATTCACTGCGTGAGCGGCGGGACAATCAAGCCGGGACCAGCAGGAAACGGTTTGGAAAATGGATACGGGTGTTGGATCGGAAATTATCTAACTTAACATAAGACGGATCGGCGGCGGCAGCTCAGGCAGCTTCAACCTCGACGCGCTTTTCGGCAATCGCCAACGCGTGCCTCAGCGATAGGACGACTTGCTCAGCCGTCAATTCATCGCCCTGGCTCTGAACGACAACGGTCGTACCGTAATTTGTGTGATACGCCTGCTTCGGTTTAGGTTGACCGTCGAACACCGTCTTCTTGCGGCCGGTAAGCGTGCCGATTTTCTCGCGGATCTGCTTACTAGTGGCACCGCGCAAGAGGTCTTCAACCAACGAAAACTGTTCCGCGGGATTCTTGTGACGCGCTACTTTGGCGGCGGCGTCATAGGGCAACGTAACTTGAGACGTCTCAAGTTTTCGGCGCAGCTTCGTCGGCAGTTTCAGCAGCGCAAGCATGTGGCTCACCCAGGTCTCATCTTTGCCGATGATGCGCGCTAGTTCTCGCTGACTTTCTACGGTGCTGTCGTCGAGTAACGATTGCAGTGCTTCGGCCAACTCGATCGGATTCACGTTCTCGCGTTGGACGTTCGATACCACACTTTTCTGACGCACACGTTTTTCGTTTTCCGCGTCGCGGATGATCACTTCGATTTCTTTGAGCTCGGCCTCGCGTGCCGCGCGAAAGCGGCGGTGTCCGGTGACGATCTGATAGCGCCCGCCGTCCGCCGGCATGACGGTCAACGGCTCGATGATGCCCATCGATTGGATTGATGCGATCAGACCTTCCATGTTCCTGAATGTCTTGCGTTCGTTTTTGGGGTCTTCGATCAGACGATCGACGGACACGACAAATCGCCCTTCTCGTGGAAGCAAGCTGTCGAGCTTGCCTTCACGATGGAGTTGTTTGACCGCGTCCAGGCGACTCTTTGGTGCTTCTATAGTCATGCTGCGCTCGTGATTAAGCTGCGTTCAGGCAGCAGAATTTCTAAAACTTCATGAATGAGACTGGACATGTCCGCCGCCCCTGCCGAGTGCGGACGCCATTTGAAGATCGAACCGCCGTGACTGTCCACACGGGCCAGCCAACCGCAACTTCGTACCTCGGTGCGGGCGCGTTCGATGCCATCCGACTCCATTTGCGCGATGACTTCGTTTCGCAGTCCGTCCTGGCGACTCACGTTTGAAAGTACATGCATGAGTCGATACTCGTTGTCGTTTCGAAGGCGTACTAGAAGCTTGTAAAAGTTGGCATAGCTCTTGACTGCTTTGGTGCTCTCGAACGGCACGATGAAAAGGTCGGTCGGGTAGATCGCATTTTCCATGATCGGGCTGATCTGGTTCGGTGAGTCGATGACAACGAAATCGAAATGTTCGGTTCCATACTCGGCGAGCAACTTCGAAAGAGTGAGCTGATAGTTCTCGCGGCCGGTGATTTTACGGCCCAAATCTTCGAGTCCTTCAGCGCTGGGAACGAATGACAGATTGTCGATTTTTGTCGGTTGAAGAACACGGCTCAGCGGTTCGTATCCCGCCATGGATGCGACCAGCGATCCTTCAGCCGTGATTCCATCACCGGCGCCGAGCCATGCGGTGACCTGAGCTTGCGGGTCCATGTCGAGCAAAAGCACACGGTAGCCCCGTTCGCCCGCAAGGCCGGCTGCGAGACTCATGGCAATTGTGCTCTTTCCACAACCCCCCTTCGCATTGATGACGGTAATGATTTTCATTTGTTGTGCTCGTTAAATTTCTTGTCCCAGGCGACAAAGTGTCCTGCTCCCCTAAATTGTCCCACTGCGGAAGTATAGAATCG
>JAWXBB010000371.1:0-12336 GCA_034439795.1 Planctomycetaceae bacterium
ATGCCGAGCGTGGGCAGTTTCGAGGGATCGGACACGAGCAGACCCTTCCTGGCCAATGCGGGCTCACAAGGGCCCCAGCGACTGTTCGGGTGAGACTCGCTGAAGCCGGCCGGGATCAGGCTCTCCCACGGCCTCGGGGGCCAGAGGGTCATCGATCTCGCGGCCGGCGCGGAATGGGGGGCCGGGCGCTCTCTGCCGTGTTCAACACCAACCCGAAGCGTGAGCGAGGGCGAGCGCTCCCCCTCGCTCACGCTTCGGGCTGGTGCTGGTGACAATCATGGTCCTGCGAAGCGCTCGACCCCCTCACCCCGCCCCTCTCCCCCGAAGACGGGGGCGAGGGGCCGGAACCGAAGAGCAACTCCAAATCGAGATGCTCACCCCGCTCCGGCGCGATGTCGTTGTTTCATTCCGGTCGCCGACCACGCTTGCGGTTTCGCGACCGATGATTTTCCCGATCCCCGCCACATCCCAATCTCCGGAGCGTGATGGATGCGTCCGCCGGCCCTCGTCGGCTACAATGCCGAGTCCGATCGCGGCCGCACGATGGAGAAGTGCGGTCGCCCCGGCAGGAGTGCGCATGGACCGTCCCACCGATCGCTGGCTGATCCTCGGCGCCGGCATCGCGCTCATCCTGATGCTGGCGAACGTCGCAGTGACGTTTCAGAACACCCGCAGGCTCCGCGAGGACGCCCAACGGGTGACGCACACACACGAAGTGCTGACGGCCCTCGAGAATCTCCTGTCGCTCGCCAAGGACGCCGAGACCGGCCAGCGCGGCTACATCATTACCGGCGACCTCAAATATCAGGCCCCGTACCACGCCTTGCTTGCCGAACTCGACGCGCAGTTCGCCGAGATCGCGCAACTGACCGCCGACAATCCCGTCCAGCAGGCCCGCATTCCCGAATTGCGGAGCCGGCTCGCCGCCCGGATGCAGGAGATGACCAAGAATCTGAACCTGCGGCGGGACGAGGGCTTCGACGCCGCGCGGGACTCGATCATGACCGATCGCGGCCTGAACCTGATGACGGCGGTGCGATCGCTGGTCGGCGAGATGACGCAGCACGAACGCGAACTGCTCGTCGCGCGCAACGCGAAATCCGACAGCACCTACCGCGAATCGCTGACGACCGGGCTGATGTCGGGCCTGATGGCGCTCGTCGCGGCGGCCGCCGTGCTGGTGCTGTTCCTGCGACAGCTCAAGATTCGGAACGCCAACGCCCTGACCATTGCCGAGCAGCGCGAACGGCTGCGGACGACGCTGGCGAGCATCGGCGACGCCGTCATCACCACCGACATGGACGGCCGCGTCGTCAACTTGAATCCCGTCGCCGAAACGCTCACCGACTGGACCAATGACGAAGCGCGCGGACAACCGCTCGAAACCGTGTTTCGCATTGTCAACGAGGAGACCCGCCAGACGGTGGAGAATCCGGCGGCTCGGGCGTTGCGCGACGGCGTCATCGTGGGACTCGCCAATCACACCGTCCTGATCGCCAAAAACGGTCACGAACGCGCGATCGACGACAGCGCGGCGCCCATCCGCTGCCAGGACGGCGAGATCGTCGGCTGCGTGCTGGTGTTCCGCGACATCACCGAACGGCGGCAAACCGAGAACCGGCTCCGCCGCAGCGAAGCCCACAAGACGCTGATGTTCGAGACCACGCTCGATTGCATTATCAGCATCAATCACGAGGGGACGATCACCGAATTCAACGCCGCCGCCGAACGGACATTCGGTCTCCGTCGCACGGACGCGATCGGCCGGGAACTGGCGAGCCTCATCATACCTCCGGCGTATCGCGAGCCGCATCGGCAAGGATTGGCGCGGTATCTCGCGACGGGAGAGGGGCCGGTCCTCAACCGGCGGCTCGAGTTGTCGGCGTTGCGCGCGGACGGCAGCGAATTCCCGATCGAGCTGACCGTCACCCGCATTCCGCTGGACGGGCCGCCGGTCTTCACCGCGTATCTGCGCGACATCACCGAGCGGAAGGCGGTCGAAGGGGTTCAGGCCCGACTGGCCGCCATTGTCGCCACCTCCGAAGACGCCATCATCAGCAAATCGCCCGACGGGATCATCCAAAGCTGGAACGCCGCGGCGGAACGACTGTTCGGTTACACCGCCGCGGAAGCCATCGGTCGGCCTATCACGCTGGTCATTCCTCCCGATCGCATCAATGAGGAAGATCGCATCCTGGCGAAATTGCGGGCCCGCGAACTCGTCGATCACTTCCAGACCATCCGGCAGCGCAAGGACGGGCAACTGGTCGCGGTCTCGATCACGGTCTCTCCCATCGTCGACGCCGAGGGGCAGCTCATCGGGGCGTCCAAAATCGTCCGCGACATCACCCGCGAGAAGGCCGCCGAGCAGCAGATTCAGGGCCTGATGGCGGAACTGCAGGACGCCGACCGCCGCAAGGACGAGTTCCTCGCCACGCTGGCCCACGAGCTGCGCAATCCGCTCGCTCCGATCCGCAACACGCTGGAAATCCTGAAACGGCAGAACCTCGACGGCGACACGTTGACGGAAGCCCGCGCTACAATGGACCGGCAGCTCGGTCAGATGGTGCGGCTGGTCGACGACCTGCTCGACGTCAGCCGGATCACGCGCGACAAGCTCGAACTCCGCCGCGAACGGGTCGAGCTGGCGTCGATCGTGCATCACGCCGTGGAAACGTCGCGCCCGCTGGCGGAAGCGGCCGGACACCAGTTGACCGTCACCCTCCCCCCGGACCCGTTGTACCTCGACGCCGATCCCATCCGCCTCGCCCAGGTCTTCGGCAACCTGTTGAGCAATGCCTGCAAATACACTGAGCCGGGGGGCCGGATCGACCTCGCCGCCGAGCGGGTCGACGACAGCGTGGTCGTGAGAGTCAAAGACACCGGCATCGGCATCCCCGTCGACAAGCTCGACGCCGTCTTCGAGTTGTTCGCCCAGGTCGCAACCGCGCTGGAACGGTCGCAGGGGGGGCTGGGCATCGGGCTGACGCTGGCCAAACGACTCGTCGAACTGCACGGCGGCCACGTCGAAGTCAGCAGCGATGGTCCCGGAACGGGGAGCGAGTTTCGCGTTCGTCTGCCGTTGCTGATTCAACCGCCGGCCCCGCTGCCTCCATCCACTCCTTCAGCCGAACAGACTCCCATCATGAGCCGCCGAATTCTGGTCGTCGACGACAACAAGGACGCCGCCTTCACCCTCTCGATGCTGCTGAAGATCACCGGCAACGAAACGATATTGGCGCACGACGGCCTCGAAGCCGTCGCCGCGGCGGAGCGCTTTCGGCCCGATCTGGTGCTGCTGGATATCGGCCTGCCGAAGCTCAACGGCTACGAAGTGGCCCGCCGCATCCGCGCCGAGCCGTGGGGCCAGTCGATGGTCCTGGTGGCCTCGACCGGCTGGGGCCAGGACGAAGACCGCCGCAAATCCCAGGAAGCCGGCTTCAACCACCACCTAGTCAAGCCGATCCGCCACGACGACCTGGAGAAGTTGTTGAAGGAATGCGACGGGGGCGAGGTGACGGCGAGATGAAAGGCCGTCGGTATACGCCGAAGGCGTTCAATCGCACAGCCCAGGGTCGCGAGTCCGCGAGCGCACCCTGGGGGAAATCACGTCCTCGGCGTATCGACCCTGAAAGGGTCGCATCATCGGACGCTCAATCCGTGATGAAACCCCTTCGGGGTAGAGGGTTCCTCATTGGTTGTCACCCAGGGTGCGCTCGCTGACTCGCGACCCTGGGCTGTGATATGCAACGCCTTCGGCGTACAGATCACGTCTGCTCGAAACCGTGACACGACCATCTTCCGGCCGTGATTCTCGCCAAACAATCGCATTATGCCGTTAGAACGCCTCCGCGAGCGGCGCCTGATTGTCGGGCACAGCTTCGAAAACGGGCCACCGCGAGACCACGGTGCATCGAATCGCCCGGCGAGTCACGATGGAAGGCGTTCGGCGATCTTCTGCAGGTGGTGCCGCAGATGCACCACGTAGTCGGTCATCAAGAAGTGCAGCGTCGCCGGGGCGTAATTGCCGATGGTGCAGCGCACTTCGAGCGCGCTGTCCGGCACGCGGCGAATGACGTGCGCGAGATGCCGGTTGTAAGCCACCCAGAGATCGAGCAGTTCGAGCCAGTCGGCGTCGTTGTACGCCTGACTGTCGATCCATTCATTCTGCTCGTACTTGGGAAAGACCAGTTCCGTGGTGAACTGCGCGCGGACGAACCGCTGATGATTGTTCGCCGCCGAATCGATCAGATGCCCGACGACTTCCTGGATCGACCACCGTGCCGGTTCGGGCCGCTGCCGCACCAGCTCGGCGTCCAGCGTGCGCAATTCCTCGACGGCCCGATGCACGGCGATCAGCAGCTCGTCGGCGATCTGTGCGGGAGTGAGATTCGCGATGGTCGTCATGGCCGAGGAACTTTCCCTGGTTGATGTCTGGATTAAGTCCAGGAATGCGAGAGGTCAGAATTGCCATGCGATTTTGCCACAAGAGGCACATAAGTCACAAAAGGGGGGCGCGAAGTGCAGTCGCCGTTGTGTGTTTTTTGCGACTCTTGTTGGTAGCGGATCAATGTTCGGATGTCATGTACGCCGAAGGCGTTCGATCACACAGCCCAGGGTCGCGAGTCGGAGAGCGCACCCTGGGGAATTGGCGTCCGAAGCGAATCGACCCTGAAAGGGTCGCATCACCGGCGGAGTCGAACCTTTATGAAACCCCTTCAGGGTATGGGTTCATCACCGATC
Organism: Planctomycetaceae bacterium; assembly: GCA_034439795.1. Classification (GTDB taxonomy): domain Bacteria; phylum Planctomycetota; class Planctomycetia; order Planctomycetales; family Planctomycetaceae; genus DSVQ01. Next base: position 4,744 of record JAWXBB010000371.1, read on the forward strand.
GCCACCCAGGGTGCGCTCGCCGACTCGCGACCCTGGGCTTTGCGATGTTACGCCTTCGGCGTAAAGACCATACAGTTTTGAAGCCGCTTCTAAGAAATCTTGATTTCGTAGATGAATTCCCGGACACGCTCAGAACGATGCCGGGCAGGACAGCGCCGCGGACGAATGGTTCGCGCCGCGTCCTTCGCATCAGCCTCCATACGCGCTGTACTGCCGCCAGCCGCGGTTCAGCGTCCAGCGGCAGATGAGCCACAGCACGACGATCCATGCGGCCTCCAACGCGAGTTCCTGCCACAACTGCGTCGGCGTGTAGCGGCCGAGCAGAATCGCCGCCGGGACGTACGCCAGGTACTTGAACGGCAGCCACAACACGAAGTCGCTGTACGGCCGCGGCAGCCAGTCCAACGGCAGCATGTGGCCGGACAGAAAGTAGTTGAGCAGCATGTACACGAAAATCAGCGAGCTGACTTCGAGATACCAGAACGCGATGAGGCCCAGCAGCGCTTCGATCAGGAAGCCGATCAGGAACGACATCGCCAAAGCGACGGTTCCGGCGAGCAGCGTAGTCGCCGTCGGCCAGCCGGGAAAGTATGCCCGGCAGAGCCAGAACACGATCGCGAACGGTCCCGCGGCGACGGTGTAATACACCAGCTTGTGGGCCACCCGGTGCCACAACAGGTAATCGAGCAGGTCGATCGGCTGCGTCAGAAACTTCTTGATCGACCCGTCGCGGATGTCGCGAGCAATGCCGGTGGTCAATCCCGGCATGCTGGAGAACGCCCGGCCGAGCATCACCAGCAGCGAGTATGCCACCATGTCGCCATAGGTGTAGCCGTTGATGGTCTTCGACTGTCCGGGGTTGAGGCCGCCGTAAATCGCCCCCCACAGAAACACCTGCGTGACGATGGGCAGAAACCGCACCAGCGTGGCGAACGCGAAATCCGCCCGATACACCAGCCGCTCGGAAATGCTGGTCCGGAGGATGCAGGACTGCACGCGAAAGGCGTCGGCGAACATGAGGTCCATTCATTACGATGGCGGTCTCGAACGGACGCCCATGCTCGCAGGATTCCGCAACATTTCCCAGCGACCACGACTGCGAGCGCGGAACTGACAATCCGCCGACGTCGAACGATTCCCAACCCACGCTTGCGGTTTCGCGCTCTTCCTCCCTCCCCGAATCGTGAACAACAACCGCCTCCCCCTCGAACAGCCACGCGCGAACCGGCGTCGTCCCCACCCAGGCGACAACCCCACACAGCAGCAGCGCGCACGCCGACCGGACCTGCCGCCGCCGTCGTCGGCCGCACAATCGCCGCACGTCCGCCACGACGCGCTTCGACCACGCCCGTGCGGGCAACCCGGCCGCGAGCCGCAGCCTCGGCCAGCTCCCGCAGAACCGGACGACCGTCCCCGGCCCAACGCCGGTCTCGCGACAGAACCGGTCCAGCGTCACCTGCTCGGTTCCCAGCCGCCGCGCCAACTCCCGCAGTTCGATGACCAAAGCGTCTGCGACGGTCATGGCATCGTCCCCGTCCGAGTTCCCGACCCGAAGCCGCGGCGTCAATGGCCGGGGAGCTTCGTGTCTCTTACCCTACAGGGGAATGTTGCGCGGATTTTTGGAGGGCGAGCGCGACTGGATGACGTGTCGAATGCCCGATGACACGGCCGGGGTGGTCCTGTTCTGGTGGAGCACGACCCGTAATCGAGGTGTGCCACTGCTGGCAGCTTTGAGCCAGCAGTGTCTTCGCATGGCGCGAGGCGATGGCAAGCTGTCTGGCACTTCAGCACTGCTGGCCCAAAGCGACCAGCAGTGGCACCTGGCGCGGATTTCTCCAAGACGAGCCGGGAGCGTGAGGTGGGTGGCCCAGACGTGGCTCTGCACGTCTGGGTTCACAAGAGGATTGGCAACCCGCCTGGTTCCACGGCCAGAACAAGACCTCTTGTAAACCCAGACGCTCAAAGCAGCGTCTGGGCCACCCACCTTCCGACGATCAATCACACGTCTGGGGCACCCGGCTTAAGGCTCCGAAACAGGAAAGTGACTTGTCGTGGCTGCCCCAGTACAATGCTCGTTGTTCTCGTCTTTCTTGCCTGCGTTACTATGGGTCAATAACTCTTGATCGCGGACCGCATCGTGGCTCTGGCCGCAGGTTTACTAGCGGTTCGCCATCGAAGCGGGTGGGGATAAAAATTGCGATGCGCACCATGCACGGCCGCCAGGCTGAGTTCTACGACCCACGCGATGGCGGTCAGGCCGTCCGTGTGAAAAGCCTGCACATTGATCACGGTTCGCGGGAACTACCGCGCACGAACTGTTTTGCCGTGTATCGGGTCGATTCGGGTTCCGGCACCGTCGCGGCCGACGACGCTCACTGCCCTTTTGGCCCCGGATCCCTGCTGTTCTTCGTCCCCTACCAGTATGTCCGCTTCGCCGCTACCGAAGCTGTGCGCGGTGAAGTGATCGAGTTCCACGCGAACTTCCTATGTGTCGAAACGTTTCACGCCGAGATCGGCTGTAGTGGAAAGCTGTTTAACGACCCCTACGGCGTCCCCGTGCTTCCGCCTGACAGGCCGGTGCAGGCCGAAGTGACTGACCTGTTCGCGCGAATACGCCGGGAGCTGGCCGGTCGCGGATTGGCGCATACCGAGGCGGTGCTGGCCTACTTGAAGTTGCTGCTCATCGTCGCCACGCGCCAGAAAGCGGGGGAAGGGGCGGAGTGCCGAACGGCAACCGCTCATCGACATCCAGTTGTGGCCCAACTGGGCGACTTGATCGAGCAGAACTATCGCACCTGGCACTCGCCCGCTCTGTACGCTGATGCGCTGTACATAACCGTGAAGAGCTTGGGACGGATCGTCCGAGAACACCTCGGCACCACGCCCACCGATCTGATCCGACGCCGTGTCCTCATCCATGCGAAGTGGCAACTCCTGCACACGCTGCGACCGGTCAAGGAAATCGCCCGCGAGATTGGCTTCGGTGACGAGTTGTATTTCAGTCGGCTGTTCAAGAAGGCGACCGGGGTCTCTCCCACCTACTTCCGCGAGTTCGAAACGACGATCCGCGGCGGGAGCAATCTGTCCATGTTTTTGGGCCGTCCGTCCATTCCGACACCAACGGACGGGACCGATAATTCGGGCATGAGCTCGGACCACGTCGGCGATTCCGACGCGGGCGCTTACGACGGTGCTCGTCGGACACGTCGCAATAGGCGTGCGAAAAGTGTTTGAGCTGGCTGCGGCAGAGTTCAAGCAGTCCAAGCTCGTGATGTCCGAGCGGCGGTACGACCACACTCTCCGGGACATTCGGTAAGGAGCGATCATGAGCACGCGTCTAACTCAGTGCTTCCTCGTCGCGTCGGTACTCCTGCTACCTCTGATGCGCACGCGCGCCGACGACTGGCCGCAATGGCGCGGACCAAACCGAGACGGCCACTCGAAAGAGACGGGGCTGCTTAAGGAGTGGCCGAAGGACGGACCGAGACTGATCTGGCAGATGAAGGACTTGGGCAGCGGCTACTCCACGCCGTCGGTGGCAGGCGGCCGAATTTACCTGATGACCAACAAGGGCGTTGTGGACGAGTTCGTCACGGCGCGCGACGCCGCTGACGGCAGTCCGCTATGGTCCACGCGAATCGGCAAGGTCGGCAATCCGGACCAGCAGCCGAACTACCCCGCCGCGCGCTCCACGCCGACCGTGGATGGCGCGTTGCTCTACGCGCTGGGCTCGGACGGCGACCTCGCCTGCCTGGAGATCGCCACCGGAAAGGTGCGCTGGCAGAAGAGCCTTCGCGCCGACTTCGGTGGCCAGCCAGGGGAATGGGCCTACTCGGAGTCGCCGCTCGTGGATGGCGACGTGGTTGTCTGCACGCCCGGCGGCGAGCAGGCGACCGTCGTGGCGCTCAACAAGAACACCGGTGAGGTGGTGTGGAGGTGTGCGGTCCCTGGCGGCGCAAGGGCTGGGTACGCCTCGATGGTCGTGGGCGACGCGGGCGGCATGCGGCAGTACGTCGCATACACCGGCGACGGACTGTTCGGCGTGCACGCAAAGTCCGGCAACTTCCTCTGGCGGTACGACAAAACAACGGGCCCTGTGGGCATGAGTGCCATGACGCCTATCGTCAGCGAGGGGCTTGTGTACAGCGGGAACGATCGCCTCGGTGGTGCTGCGGTACGGCTCGCGGTCGATGGAGGCGCCGCCAAGGCCGAGGAGGTCTACCGCGGCATGAAGTTGCCCAGGATGATGGGCGGCGCAGTCCTCGTCGGTGAGTACCTGTACGGCAGCGGCGGGCAGACGCTCGTTTGCGCTGAGTTCAAGACCGGCCAAGTGAAGTGGACTGAGCGGAGCGTGGGCCCCGGCGCGGTATCCTACGCCGACGGCCGGCTGTACCTGCACGGGGAGAGCGGCGAAATGGCCCTGGTCGAGGCCACGCTCGAGGCGTACCGGGAGCACGGCCGCTTCACGCCGCCGAACGCACCTGAGCAACGAGGCAACCGCGGAGAGAAGGCCTGGGCTCACCCGGTGATCACTGACGGCCGGCTGTACATCCGCGACACCGATTGCCTGTGGTGCTATGACATCAAGGACGCAGGCGCCGGGAAGTAGCCCGCCTCGAAGTTCACGTTCGGGTATTAGCAATCCGGCATGCCCCGGGTGCCCCAGGTTCCCGCTTCGGCTACGTGGGTCACACAGCGACAAGAGGCCATCACACTTGCGGGGTTGACCTCAGGCCTCGTCACCCCGATAGGCGAAGCACCCAATCTGGGCCACCCAAGTGATTTTCTCCTTGACGGGTGGCCCAGACGTTGCTCTGAACGTCTGGGTTCACAATAGGAACGTCACTCAACTTGCATTCATCCAAGTACCAGACCTCTCGTGAAACCCAGACGCCCAAGGCGGCGTCTGGGCCACCCACGGAGGGGAGCGAACTGTTGGAGCGCACCAGACGTGCGACGCGCTCCACACCGCGCTCCCCTGCGATGACTCCGGGTCGCGGCTAAACGGAAGTCATCGCTCATCCCGTTCCGCGTTCTCCGTGAAGAACTCCGCGATCACCTCCTCCAGCGGTCGCTCCTGCACCCCCACGTCTTCCACGGCGAATTGCGACAGCAGCGACGACAGCACCTCGGGGATGCGCGTCCGCAGCACCTCCAGCTTGATCCGCGGGGGCTGGATTTCCAGGACTTTGCCGAAGGCGTCGAGGTTCGTCGGCATCGCGCCGTCGGCGAACTGCAACTGAATCACCTTGTGCTGGCCGAAGCGGTCTTTGATGTCGGCGAGCGGGCCGTCGTGCTGAATCTGGCCGCCGCTGATGATGACCGCCCGGCGGCAGAGGGCTTCCACGTCCTTCATGTAATGGCTGGTGAGCAGCACCGTGATCTGCCGTTCGGCCTGGTAGTGCTTCAGGAATTCCTGCACCTTGCGCTGCGAGACCACGTCGAGGCCGATCGTTGGCTCGTCGAGAAACAGCACCTCGGGATCGTGCAGCAATGCGGCGATCAGCTCCATCCGCATCCGTTCGCCGAGCGACAGTTCACGCACTGGCTGGCTGACCAGCTTGCGGACTTCGAGCAGATCGGTGAGTTCGTCAAGCCGCTTTGTGAATTGTTGGGGGTCGATGCGGTAGATCTCGCGGTGCAGGACGAACGATTCCTGCGCGGGGAGATCCCACCAGAGCTGGTTCTTCTGCCCCATGATGAGCGAGAACCGGCGGCGGTAGGCGTGTTCGCGCTGCCAGGGGATGTGACCCAGCACCGTCGCCGTGCCCGCCGTGGGGTAGATCAGGCCGGCGAGCAGCTTCAGCGTCGTCGTCTTGCCCGCGCCGTTGGGGCCGAGGAACGCGACGATCTCCCCCTGCTCGACGCGGAAGCTGACGTTCCGCACGGCCCGCACGGTGGTGTATTCGCGGTGAAACAACCCGCGCACCGCTCCGGCCCACCCCGCCTGCTTGCGGAACACCCGGTACGTTTTCTCCAGCCCTTCGACGACAATCGCAGCCATGCGGATGATCTTAGACGGTGGCCCCCCTCCCGGCGAGCGACCGCGACGCGAACCCGCGATTTGCCGACGGTGTCCGTGGTTCACCCGCTTGGTTAGCCGCGACCCGGAGGCTTTGCGCAGGGGAGCGCTCTTATGGAGCGCGCGAACGTGCCGTGCGCTCCACCCCAGCGCTCCCCTGCGCAGAGCCTCCGGGTCGCGGCTAACGGAACCCCCGTTGAGTGAATGGGCGTTGGCTGGTATCCTCAACGATCCGGGTCGCCACTGTGGAATGGCCCGGAACTGCTGAATTGACAGGATGTTCGGGAGCCGGATGGTGTCTGCGTTACCGCTCGAAGACCGCGACGGAGTCATCTGGCTCGATGGCGAATTCGTCCCCTGGCGCGACGCCAAAATTCACATCCTCGCCCACAGCCTGCACTACGGCAGCGCCGTGTTCGAGGGGGAACGGGTCTACCGCGGCAAGGTCTTCAAACTCCACGAACACTCCGCCCGGCTGCGGCAGTCGAGCGAGCTGCTCGGCTACACGCTGCCGTATTCCGTCGAGCAAATCGAGCAGGCCAGCAGCGAGGTCGTCCGCCGCAACAACGTCGAGACCGGCTACGTCCGGCCGATCGCGTGGCGGGGGAGCGAAGTCATCGGCGTCTCCGCGAAGGGATCGAAGGCCCACGTCGCCATCGCCGCGTTCCCGTGGGGAGCCTATTACGGCGACGAGGCCCGCAAGCACGGCATCAAACTGATGACGTCGTCGTGGCGGCGACCGGCTCCGACCTCGGCCCCCACGGCCAGCAAAGCCGCCGGGCTGTACATGATCTGCACGATGAGCCGCGACGCCGCCGAAGCCGCCGGGTATCAGGACGCGCTGATGCTCGACTACCGCGGCCAGGTCGCCGAGGCCACGGGCGCGAATCTGTTTCTGGTGATGGACGGCAAGTTGCACACGCCGACGCCCGACTGCTTCCTCGACGGCATCACCCGCCGCACGGTGATGGACCTCGCCCGCCAGCGCAACATCGAAATCATCGAGCGGGCCATCTTCCCCGAAGAACTGCACCGCGCGCAGGAAGTCTTCCTCACCGGCACCGCGGTCGAGGTGATCCCCGTCGGCGTCATCGACCAGCTCAAATTCACCGTCGGCCCGATCACGCAGCAATTGCAGGCGGATTATCAGGCGCTGACGCAGTCGTTTTGAGAAAGAGTGTTGGTCCACAGATTACGCCGATTTCGCAGATTAATAACCAAGACAAGTCGAGGATGATTCGAAGGCAATTCTCTCTTGCCCTCGGTCTTTCAATCTGTGGAATCTGCGAAATCTGTGGACAAACTCTGCTAAACGAAATCGTGCTCGGCGTTGCATGGCACCCAGATGTCGGCGAGCCAAGTTCTTCTCATCCCGGCCGCCGTTCGCTGGCGCTCTCGGCTGGGAGGGGGTTTCGCCGGCGGTTTGGTTCCTTCCCCGTCTTGCGTTTGAACGGGTAGAACCAGACGCCGAACGGCAGGAACCGGACCGGCAGCGGTTTCGGCAGCTGCTGCGGATTGGCGAACACCCACGCGTAACGGTTCGCGAGCAACTCCGCTGGGACGCATGACGC
>JAWXBB010000372.1:0-10273 GCA_034439795.1 Planctomycetaceae bacterium
CGCCCATCATCCGCGCTGGGTGCTGTCGTGCGGGTTCGCCGGGGCGATGGACGAGGCGCTGAAAGTCGGCGACATCGTCGTTGCGGACAAACTGCTGTGCCCGTCACAGCCGCCGATTCAACTGGACTTTCGCATGCCGTCCGATCCCGCCGGCGGCTGGCGCGTGGGCGGGCTGCTGACGATGCCGCACATCGTCCGCACGGTCGCCGAGAAACGGACGCTTGCCGCGGAGCACGGGGCGCTCGCCGTTGACATGGAGACGTACGCCGTTGCGGCGTTCTGCCGCGAACAGCACCAGAAGTTCTTCGCCGTCCGCGTGTGCAGCGACGACCTGTCAGCCGACCTGCCGCCGGAGGTGCTCAGCCTGCTCGGGGCGACCGGTTCGATGCGCTGGGGGGCGGTGGTCGGCGCGTTGTGGAAGCGGCCCGGCAGCGCCCAGGACATGCTCAAGCTCCGTGAGCAGGCAACGGTCGCCGCCGAGAAGCTGGCCGTGTTCCTCGACGGCATTGTCAAGCAGTTGCACGCGGCGAAGTGAGCATGGTCCTATGACTAGTTTACCGCTGCTGCCCGAATGGCGCGACGTGCCGCATCCGGTCATCGGCATGGTCCATGCGCCGCCGCTGCCAGGGTCGCCGCGATACGCCGGGAATTGGGATGCGATCGAATCGCAGATCGTCGCCGACGTCGAAGCGTTGTCCGCCGGCGGCGTCGATGGGCTGATGCTCGAAAACTTTGGCGACACGCCGTTCTATCCCGATCAGGTGCCGCCGATCACGATCGCTTGTCTGACGAGGCTCGCCTGTGCGATCACCCGCCGAACGCCATTGCCGCTCGGCATCAACGTGCTGCGGAATGATGCGCGGGCGGCGCTGGCGGTGGCCGTGGCGTCCGGCGCGATGTTCGTGCGCGTCAACGTGCTGTGCGGAGCGCGCGTGACCGATCAAGGGGTGATCGCCGGGCAGGCCCACGCGCTGCTGCGGGAAAGGGCGGCACTCGGCGCGAAGGAAATCCGCATCTTCGCCGATGTCGATGTGAAGCATTCCGCGCCGCTCGCCGCACGGTCCTTGACCGACGAAACGCACGACCTCGTTCTGCGTGGCGGCGCGGATGCCGTCATCGTCTCCGGCCCCGCGACCGGCCGGCCGGTGAACGTCGCGGAGTTGACCGAAGTGCAAGCCGCCGCGTGCAATCGCCCAGTCCTCATCGGCAGCGGTGCGACCGCCGACACCGTCGCTGCACTGTTGCCTCATTGCCAGGGCCTCATTGTCGGCACCAGCCTCAAACGCCACGGCGATCCAAATCAACCGGTCGACGCGCAGCGCGTGTCAGAACTGATGGCCGCCGTGCGCGGCTGAGTCCGTGAGGACAGCCGGCTGCTTGGCCCCCTCTCTCCCGAAGACGGGAGAGAGGGGGCCGGAGTTAGCGAACGACGGTTACTGATTGTTCCTGCCACGGACCACTGACCACGGACCTCACTCCACAATCAGCTCCCCGTTCATCACCATCCAGTGGCCGGGAAACGTACACAGGTACGGATAGCGGCCGGGCTGCGACGGGGCTTTGATCCAGATCGTGAACTCGTCGTGGGCCGGCACGATGTCGGTGTAGAGCAGCACGTCATCGCTTTTGGGAACGTAGTGGCGGGCGACCGCCTCCGGGTCGGCGACCAGTTTGTTGGCCAGCTCGCCGACGCGCTGCAGCGAACCCGGCTTGACGAGCACCCAGTTGTGGGGCACGACGTCGGGATTGACCAGCGTCAGTTGCAGCGCTTCGCCGGCCTTGGCGGTGAACGAGCGCGTGCTGAACGTGAGGTTCTTCCCCGCCTCGATCGACACCGGCCGGGCTTGCTTGTTGCGTTTGAGCCACGGATTGGGGACGCGCGACGTCGCCAGCGACACGTCGGTGAGGATGGGGTGCGCCGCAACTGTCTTGGCGACCGGGCGGTAGTTCGGGATCGCGGTGAACGGGTCGTCGAGCTTGTGCACCGTCGCGAACAGATCGTTGACGTGGCCGCCGTCCGGTTGCAGATGCAGGTGCAACTGGCTCATCGGCTGCAGGTCGGGAAGTTCGAGGAACAGCGACCGGCCGTCGGGCAGCACCGTCGCAGAGGCGATTCGCAACACGTCGTGGCCGCGGGCGCCGAAGTGTTGCGTGGAGAACTCGGCCGACCCGTAGCCGCCGCTGTAGCGGTAGTTCCAGCCCTGGGCGAAGTGCTGATTCGGTTGGCCGGCGACGCTGGCATCGACCGGGCTGCTAAACGTGATGCGGATGCCGTTCTGATGGACGTGGAAGGCCGTCGGCAACTGCACCGGCCGGCCGGTGTACCGCACGCGCTGAAAGCAGCCGTCGTCGGGCGTGTAGCTCCCCCAGCCGGCCATGCCGGAGACGTACAACTGGCCGTCGTGCGGATTGAACTTTGCGCGATGCGCCCCGGACCGGAACTCGCCGGGCAGAGTCACCACGGCCCCTTGCAGTTGCCCATCGACTTCGTCCTTCAGCAGCAGGAAATGCGATCCCGCGCCGAATGACAGATGCAGCGCCAGCCCCTGCAACGGTCCCCAGCGATCGCTGTCGATGTACGCCTGCCCGCCGCTGGAATTGTCCAAGCCGCGCGGCAGATACACGAGCGGCAAGTCCGGCGCGCGGCCGTTCTTCGGGCCGCCGTAACCATAGAACGGCGGTTGGAACCCGCCATACGGTGCATTGCTGGGTGACGGCACGCCGGGTCGCACGGCGCAGATCATCGACGCCGGCGTCCAGTCCCCTTCGGAGCAGGGGACTGTCAGCGAGCCGTCCGGGAACAGGCCGAGCCCGTCGGGATTGCGGAACCCGGTCGCGATGACGTCCGCCTTCGTGCCGTCGGGCGAAATCTTCAGCAGCCCCTGATTGCCCGATGCCGTGTAGAAGTTCCCCGCCTGATCCCGTTGCAGGCCGCAGATGAAGTCGTGCCCGGCGGGCGACGTCTGAAACGCGTTGCTGAAACATTCGTAGAAGTCCGCTTCGCCGTCGCCGTTCGCGTCGTGCAGCCGTGTGAGTTGATCGCGGCCCTGCACGTAGATGGCTCCATCGTGGACCACGAGTCCCAGCGCGTGATGCAATCCCGACGCGAACCGCGTCCACTTCACGCTCTTGAGACCGGCGTCCACCCCCGTCGCCCGCCACACGTCCCCCTGCATCGTGCAGACGATCGCCGAGCCATCGGGCAGCACGCCGTGATCGCCGCAGAACACGAGCGCGTTCCACGGATTGTCGAACGGCAACGGGATGGTGTCGACCGCGTACGGCGAGCCGCCGCCGAGTTGCCCCGCGGTCTCCCATTCCCACGTCCATTGCCGCGGGCCGCCTTTGATCGCATCTCTTAACGGATGCGAATCCACCGGCGCGACGACGCGCTGGAACTTGCCCGCAGCGACCCACGGAGCGTCGAGATACTCGACATCACCAATGCGGTAGGCGAACACCACGCGCGGGCCGTGGCGATAGAAGCCGTGATAGAGGAACGGCTCGGTCGGCTTCTTGCCATCGGGCTTGGCGAGCGCTGTCCCATTCATCTCCAGGCCGTGCATGAAGCCGTGCCGCACGGACGAGAACTTGACGAACCCGCCGGACCAGACGGCGTCGTACGTCAGTGTCTCAGGATTGAAGCAGGCGGACAGCTCTCCCTGTTCGCCGAGCCGCACGCACACGCCGCGGGGGACGGTCGCGCCGTTGCCGCGGAAGATGCCGGCCTGCAAGCGGCCGAGGTCGGTGGCGTTCCAGCGTTCGTCGGCCCAGAGCTGTTCGTTCTGGTTGCCCCAGTGGCCCAGCACGCCGCCGTCGAGACCAGGGAACTCCGCAACCATCAACGGCGGATGCGGCTGCTGCCGGAAATGCTCGGCCTCCTTCGCGTAGAAATCGTAAAGGCGGTCGCGGTTGACGTGGGCCTCCCACGACGGCCAATCCTCAGGATGCAGCGGGCCGCGCTCGAACGGAAACGACACCGCCCCATGCACCATCGAGCGGGCCAGCACTTCGTTGACCGACGACAGCGACGGGCCGTCGTCGCGACCGAGCCGGCTGACGAATCGCAGCACGTCCTGCTGCTGTTCGGCGATCATCGCCGTCGTCAGTCCGTCGGGCATCAGCGTGCCCGATTCGACGAGTTCGTCGATCTTGTTCTTCGCCAGATCGTGAATCGTGCCCAGCGACGGATCGCGCAGCACGAACCGCTCGCCGGCGTCGGACAGCTTGTAACCGCGGAGCGAGCGGCCATCGTCGGTGATGACGGTCCAGGCGACGTACTCCGGTTTGACTTCGCGTTTCGGCCACAGCAGCGACTCGGCGAGCTGCTCGACCGTCCGTTGTTTGCCGATGGCGGTGAGCTCCGGCCCGACCGCGCCGCCGTGCTCGCCGATCTTGTGGCACGACAGGCACGCAAACCGGGCCGAGGCGAACACCAGCGCCCCACGACCGCCGTCCCCGTGCGCATTCGATCCGGCGACGAGCTTCGCTGTGATTGCAGGATCGTATGCCGTCGCGACGGGGATCTCCGCTGGGGCAGGGGACGGCGTCGCGGCGGCGAGTTCCCACAGGCCAAGCGTGGCGTCGTCGCGCGTCGCTTTGTCCGGGGGGTTGACAGAGATGGGTCGAATGCCGCGCGACAGCCGGGCCCATTGGATCGTGCCGTGACAATAGAGTCCGCCCTCGACCAATCGCCCGATCCCCAAGCCGCCGGGGACTTCCGCGCGGCCGGCGTCGCTGATGTCCTGATCGGCGACCTGGCGGCCGTCGACGAACAACCGCACGCGGGTCGGTTCGTACTGCATCGCCACGGTGTGCGGCTGGCCGTCGCAGATTGAGATTTCGGAGCGGACGTGGTCCGGCGTACGGCCGGGCAGGTACGCCGTCAACCGGCCGTTGCCCGCCATCGTGAACAGTTCCCAGTGATTGCCCGACGCCTTCGTGTCCGAGGCGACGAGGATGTTGAACTGGTCCGACTGCGTCAGCGTCGCGCGGCACTCGACCGTCAACGGCGGGCGACGGTATTCGGCACGCCCTTCAACCAAGAGGCCCGACGGCGTCGGCACCGCGGCTAGTGGCTTCGGTTTAGTCCAACTGCGCCACTTCGGCAACGGTCCGGCCGGCTTTCCGTCAAGCTGTTGGAGCAACCAATTGAGACCGTCGAGGTTGTCGAGCAGCCGCGCTTCGGCGTCTTCGTCGGTGTGATTGAGGATGCCGATCGGCCCGGCATAGCCGCTGTCGCGGATCGTCTTCAGTAGGCCGAGGTCCAAATCACCGGCTCCCAGTGGGACGATTTTCATCCCCTTCTGATCGCCGGCGGGCGTCATGCCGTTGAGATTGAGCGCGAAGAGATGTGGCTTCATCTGCTGGAGCAACTGCGGAAACTGCGTGAGATGCTCGTGGCCGTGATGCTGGTTGTAGACGATCCCCACGTTCGGCAGATTCAGTTCCCGGATGATCTCCAGTTGATTCTCCGGCTCGCCGAACCAGCCGCCGTGGTTGTAGAGCGCGACCCGGCAGCCGATCTTCGCCGCGGCATCGGCAATGGGGCGGATGCGGGCCGCCTCGGCTTTGACGCGGGCGCGTTGTTCGTCGGAGGACGCTGTCGGTCCGCCGCCGCCCGTGACCCACAGTTGCGTTCGGACTTTGTGCCGTTCGAGCACCGACAGAATAAACTTCGCTTCATCGTTGAGCGACGTCGGGAACCACCAGGCGGTGAGCTCGATGCCGTGCTTCTTCAGCGTGTCCAGTTCGGCGTCGAACGTGGGAATGTGCTCGGCCCGGTAATCGTAGGCGAGCTGCTTGACCCCCATCCGCTCCAGCATCGCGGCCCGCTCTTCCGGCCCGCGCTTCTTGGCATCGAACGGAACGATGCACCACGCGACCAGATTGTCGCGCTCGAACAGCGCCCGGCCGGTGGGCAATGGTTCGGCGGCGAAGATTGACGACGAAGTCGCAAGCAGGCCGAGAGCGCAGACGGCGAACACACGCAGCATCAGGGCACCGTGATTGAAAGGGATGAGACGCACTGGAACACCAACCCGAAGCGTGAGCGAGCGCTCGCCCTCGCTCACGCTTCGGGTTAGTGTTGGACACGTCACGCCTCCGCGGCGATCAGCGAGGCCAGCACCTTGCGGGTTCCGGTGAAGTTTCGGCGACCGTGCATTGTGACAAAATTGTCGACCAAAACCACGTCGCCGCGTTGCCACGGCGTGTCGAAACTGAGTTCGTCCCCCAATTGCACGGCGACGTCGACGGCGGCCCGGTCGAGCGGCGTGCCGTCGCCGAAGGTGATCGCCTTGGACGGGTCGTTGCGGTCGTCCTTCCAGCCCTTGAACGCCGCGATGAGCTGGTTGAAAAACGTCACGCGGCCGTCGGACAGTTTCCGCATCGCGGGGAGGACTGGCGTCGTGGCGCGGAGGCAACCGTCGGGCTGCCATTCCCACGAGTATTGGAGCTGACTGAGGCGGCGTTCGGCGTCGTCGCGGGTTTCGGCCCGCAGCGTGCTCTGCCAACTGCGGCCCATGCCGCTCGCCGGGTCGTTCGCCGCCGGCATGACGTTCGTGTACTTCAGCCCCTTCGTTTCGCAGTTCTGGGCGAACTCCGGGCACCGTTCGGCGAGCCGCGACCACAACACGTCGGACCGGCAGAGCGGCGTCGCACCGCCGGTCTCCGACGGCTGCTCGCAGAAAAAGAACAGCCGGCTGGGATAGACCGGCGTCTGGGCCATCTCGTGATGCAGGTAAATGGTGACCGACGGCGGCGCTTCGTTCGCCGTGAAAACCCGCTCGGTCTTGTTGACCCGGACGGCGTTCGACAGCGAGTCTTCGTAGCGAAAGTTCGGCAGATCGAACGCGGCGATGAACCGATCGAAGTCCTCGGCGATCACCACGGGGAAGCCGCGGAACAGCACCGCGCCGTGATCCGACGCCCGTTGCAGCAGCGTCGCCCGCTGCTCGTGCAGCCACGCCGTCGCGTCGTCCAACGTGGCGGTCGCCGCGCGGTTGGCGAGCGCGTACGGAAACGGCCGCCCGGCGAAGTCGAACTGTCCGGGAAGCGAAATGTCGGCGACATCCAACGGGGCTGCGGTCATGCGGGTTTACTCGTAGATGGGGAAGAACGTCTGAAACGCCTGTTCGCAGAACACGCCGGGGTCGTTGAACCGGCGGTGACGGTCGAGCGCGGTGATGGCGGTCATTTCGTCGTCGGTCAATGCGAAGTCGAACAGCGACAGATTCTCGGCCAGCCGCTCCGGCCGCGACGTCATCGGCACGAGGGCGGTCCCGCGCTGCACGCCCCAGCGCAACACGATTTGCGCCGGCGTGCGTCGATGCGCCGTCGCGGCCGCGCGGACGACGGGTTCATTCAGGACCGAATCCTGTTGTCCCGCCATGCCGATGCCGACGTACGACGCGGCTCCCAGCGGCGAGAACCCCGTGACCGCGATGTCCTGTTCGCGGCAGAACCGCAGCAGCTTCGTCTGCGCGAGATACGGATGCAGCTCGACCTGCAACACCGCGGGCGGAATCGCCGCGTACGACAGCAGATCGCGGAGCAGGGCGATGTTGAAGTTGCAGACGCCGATGTTGTGGACCAGCCCGGCGCGGACCAGCTCCTCCATCGCCGCCCACGTCTCGCTGATGGGCACGCTCGCCGGATGCATTCTCGGTTCGGACGCTGCCGGCTCGAAGAACCAGCCGGGCGGATAGCGGGTCTCGAACGGCACGAATTCCGTCGCGATCGGGAAGTGAATCAGATACAGGTCGAGATGGTCCAGTCCCAGATCGCGCAGCGACCGTTCAGCCGCCTGCCGGACATGCTGCCGGGCGTGATACGTGTTCCAAAGTTTGGACGTGATCCACAACTCGTCGCGGCGACAGAGACCGGTCTTGAGCGCCGACCGCAGTCCGTCGCCGACTTCCGCCTCGTTGCCGTAATCGCAGGCGCAGTCGAAATGCCGATAGCCGGCGGAGATCGCCTGCTGAATGCGCTCGGCGACGACCGGGGGCGGGAGTTTCCACAGCCCGAGGCCGACGGCCGGCAGCTTGTCGCCGGTTCTGAGCAGGAGATCGGGAGCCGTCGTCATCGCAATCCTCGTTATCCGCCGCTGAAAGTTCGATCAACGGCGTCAGCGCTGCGGTCGCCAATATTGCACGGCGAGGGCCGCCGCGCCCAGTGCGCCGCCGAAGCGGCCCAGTTCCGACCGGCAGACCTTGGTCGACAACCGTTGCACGCCGAAGCTGCGGCAGGCGTCCTGCAGCCGTTCCCAATAAGTTGCGGCTTCGGTGAGCGGGCCGGCGACGAGAATCCGTTCGGGGTCCAGCACGCGGTCGAGCTGCTGCACCATCCAGGCATGCACGTCGGCGGCCCGCTCGACGAGATCGGTCGCCAAGGGGTCGTTGGCGTTCGCGGCCTCCAGCAACTCCTCCACCGATGGCGCCAAGCCGGCCGGCGACAGGCGCGTGCGTTCCCCCGCGGCCATGCGCTCGCCTGCCCTGCGGGTTAGGGCCGTCAGGGAGGATAGCGCTTCGACGGTCTGGTACGACGACAAGTCCAAAGCCTTGTCCGGCGCGTGCAGCGTCACCTTCGGCACCCGCCATTCACCGATCTCGCCGGCGATGCGGGTGGACCCCGTGAACAGGTGCCCGTCGACCATGATCGCCGCTCCGATGCCGGCGCGGACGCTGAGGCAGGCGAAATGATTCAGTCCGCGCCCCTGGCCGAACCAATACTCGGCCAAGGCCAAAGCACGAATGTTGTTTTCGATGAACACCGGCAGCCCGAACCGCTTGTGCAGCGTTTCCACGACGGGGACGTTGCGCCAGTCGGGAATGTGAATGTACTCCAGTCCAAGGCCGCGCTGCGGATCGACGTACCCCGGCGTGGCCACGCCGATGGCGAGGACGTCCTCGGGTTTGTCGGCGATCAACTCGTCCACGGCGTTCAGCAACTTGTCGAGCACGGCGGCCGTCGTCACCGGCTCCGGCAGGTCGTATTGCACGCGCGCCAACGGATTCTGGGAGAAATCGACCGACACGGCCGTCATCCGCTGGGCGTAGAAATCGACGCCTATGAACCGGCCTTTGCGGGCGTTCAGTTCGACCAGCAGCGGCGGCCGTCCCAGGCCGCGCGTCGCGGGAATGGTTTCTTTGAGGTAGCCGTCCCGCACCAGCCGGTCGACGTACACGCCGATCGTGGATTGCACGAGGTCGAGCTCTTTCGCGAGTTCGCCGCGCGAGACCACCCCCCTGGTCCGCACGTGACGCAGCAGGGCGTGCTCAATCGCCGCGATGGCCTGGGGCTTGCGTTTCGGCTCCGACATGGAACACACCTTGGAAGAATTACTCGGGCAGCGGCCGCCCCTTGGTCTCCGGCAAAAACGCCAGGAGCCCCAGGCCGACCACGAACAACAGGCCCAACAAACTGACCGCACGCTGCAAATCCATCCCGGGCAGCGCCTTCAGAGTCCCGGAAAACACCAGGATTGGCGCGGCGATCAGCCGGCCGCCGTTGAAGCACACGCCAGTCCCGGTTGCCCGCAAATGATCGGGGAACAACTCGGGAAAATAAATGGCGTACCCCGCGTGAATGCTCAGCGTGCAGAAACCGAACACCGGCAGCAGACACAGCAACTGCGGGTACGTCTGCGGGACAAAGCACGTGATGGGCACGACAATCAGCGCCAGCACGTGCATCAGCGCAAACGCGCCGCGACGCCCCAGCCATTCGGCGAGCGGGCCGAAGCTCAACAGCCCCAATCCGCCTCCGAGCGCCTGGACAATCCCATACGCGAATTTCGCCTGCTGCGACGCCACTTCGTCGGCGACGCCCGACTTCACCAACATTTCTTTGGCGAGATCCTGCCCGGCTACGGTTACGCCCCAAAAGGTGCCCAGTCCGACCGACGCCAACAGCAGCCCCATGATCGCCGGCCGCGCCCAGCGTGGGTCGCTGAAGAGTTCGCGCAGGCTGCCGCGGCGCTCGCCCGCCTGTGCCGATTGTTGCCAGCGCTCCGGTTCCTTTAGGCTGCTGCGGACCCAGAACACGAGCAGCGCGGGGATCACGCCGATGAGGTACGCCGAGCGCCACTGGGCGCCGACCGCCATGCCGGCAATCGCCGCCAGCCAAGTGCCCAGGATGCTCGTGGCGTGAAAGATGCCGGAAGCATGCGCGCGGGCTTTCGGCGGAAAAACCTCGGCCACCAACGCCGCGGCCACCGCCCATTCGCCGCCGACACCCAACGCGACCAGAAACCGCAGCACGGCGACGTGCC
>JAWXBB010000373.1:0-13142 GCA_034439795.1 Planctomycetaceae bacterium
CGCGGTACTGGCCGGACTGCAGGCCGTTGAACGCCCAGGTGGCCGTCCCGGCGGGGGAGACCGGATTCAGATATCGCAGATCCCCGCCGCGGCCGCCGGAGGTATAGAGGTTCCACGGCCCGGTGGTGGTGAAGCCGGCGTCGCCGTCGTCGAGGAGGAACAGTTCCTGCACGTCGGTGACAGACACCGTGAACGGCTTCTCGAACGTGAAGCCAAAGCTGTCGGTGGTCCGGATGCGAAGGGAATAGCTCGACTTCGTCTCGAAATCGAACACCTGCGCCGTCTTCAATTGGTTGCCGACAATGGTGAAGCTGGCGTTGTCGCTGCTGCCGGCGCCGGAAACCAGGGCGTAGGTGAAGGCGTCGCCGCCGTCGACGTCCGTGGTGCTGAACGTGCCGACGGTTGTGCCCACCGGCAGGTTCTCGGAGAGAGCATTGGCTGAAAGTGCGAGGTCGGTGGGGAAACTGCCGCCGGAGTAACGCTGGGCGTAGACGCCGTAACCGGTGCCGTTGCCGTCCTGAGTGAAACTCTGCCAGGCGATGACGAAGTCGCCGTCAACATCGATCGCCATCGCTGGCCGATTCTGAAAACTCGTCGTGTAGGAATTGACCTGGAACTCGCCGAGCTGGGCCACGCCGGCGGGGTTATAGCGCTGGGCGTAAATGCCGTAGCTGCTGCCGTCCTGGTTCAGGCTTTCCCAGGCGATCACGACGTCGCCGTCGGCATCCATGGCGACCGCCGGGCGACTCTGAGATAAGAAAGTGTACGTATTGACGCGAAACTCCGCCCCCTGAGCCACGCCCGCCGCGTTGTAACGCTGGGCGTAGACGCCGTAACTCATGCCGTCTTGAAGGTAGCTCTGCCAGGCGACGAGGAAATCGCCGTCGGCGTCCATCGCCACGGAGGCAAAGGTCTGCGCGCTGATCGTGAGCGAGTTGACGCGGAATTCGCTCCCCTGGGCCACGCCGGCGGCGTTGTACCGCTGGGCGTAAATGCCGTAGTCGCTGCCGTCCTGGCCGTCGCTTCCCCAGGCGACGACGAAGTCGCCGTCGGCGTCCATGGCCACGGACGCAAAGGTCTGTGAGTTGGTCGTGAGCGAGTTGACGCGGAATTCGCTCCCCTGGGCGACGCCGGCGTTGCTGTACCGCTGGGCGTAAATGCCGTAGTCGCTGCCATCCTGCCCCAGGCTTTCCCAGACGACGACGAAATCGCCGTCCGCGTCCATGGCCACCGCGGCGAGCTGTTGATGGTTCGCGGTGTGGGAGTTGACTGGAAATTCCCCGCCCTGTGGCGTGCCTGCGGCATTGAACCGTTGGGCGTAGATGCCGTATCCGCTGCCGTCCTGACTCACGCTTTGCCAGACGACGATGAAGTCGCCATCGGCCTCCATGGCGGCGGCCGCATAAGTCTGGATGAAGAGGGTGTGAGTATTGACGAGAAACTCGCTCCCCAAAGCCACACCGGCGGCATTGTACCGTTGGGCGTAAATGCCAAAATCGCTGCCATCCTGGCCGAAGCTCTGCCAGGCGACGAGGTAGTTCCCGGCGGCATCCATCGCCACTGTCGAGTCCCGTTGAGCGTTCGGCGTTTGCGCATTGACGCGGACTTCCCCGCCGATCGGTTGCGGCACGCGCACCTGGAAGTTGCGGGTGAAGTCGCCGCCGGGGACGCCGTTGACGTCGCCGTCGAGACTATTGCCGACGAGATCCCGCAGCGCATCCTGCGCGGTGAGCACGTAATCACCGGGCAGCAGGGCCGCGGAGAACGCCAGCACGGCCTCGTGCATCCCGGTGGTTCCATTGAGCCCGAACGTAATCCCGGTGACGAGGTTGGTGACGTCCAGACCATTGCGCGTGAGCAGCCAGTTCGCCGGATTGGTGACGCTGTTGGCGCCGCCGGCGCCGCCGGCCACGCTCATGTTCTCGGAGAACGCCACGGTGAGCGCGGTCGGCGATGCGTTGAGCCGCTCACCGGCAGAGACGGTGTCGCCGCTCGCGCGGACTTCGCTGACGGTGGGCGGGATTTCATCCACATCGATGACGGAGATGAGGAACGACTCCTCGAAAGTCAGCCCGCCAGCGTCGGTGACGCGCACGCGCACGGAGCGAGTCGGGCCGGCTTCGTAGTCCAGGCTGGCGGCCGTGCGCAGCTGGCTGCCGACGACCTGGAAGCTGGCGTTGTCGGCGCTGCCCGCGCCGCTGACGAGGGCGTAGGTGAACGACTCGGGATTGTCCGCGTCAGTTGTGCTCAGGTTGCCGACGGCCGTGCCGCTGGGCAGGTTCTCAACGATCGTTGCGGCGGAGAGGGCGACGTCCGTCGGCACGGACCCGCCGGCATACCGCTGGGCGTAGACGCCGTAATTGTTTCCGTCCTGACTGTGACTTTCCCAGGCGACGACGAAATCCCCGTCGGCATCGACCGCGATGGCTCCGAACTGTTGCGCATTCGTGGTGTGAGAATTGACGCGGAATTCGCCGCCTTGTGTCGCACCGGCGGCACTGTAGCGCTGTGCGAACACGCCGTCATTGTTGCCGTCCTGTCCGGTGCTGGTCCAGGAGACGACGAAGTCGCCGTCGGCATCCATGGCTACGGCCGGCACGAGCTGGAGGCCCGTCGTGTAGGAATTCACGCGCACATCAGTGACATCGAGCGACGTGCCCGCGGCGCTGTATCGACGGAGATATACGCCGTACAGGCTGCCGTCCTGATTGTAGCTATCCCACACCACGACGAAATTGCCGTCGGCATCGAGCGAGACCGCGGGATCGCTCTGACGTCCCGTGGTGAGCACATTGACGCGGAACTCGCCGCCTTGAGCCGCACCCGCCGCACTAAACCGCTGGGCATAGACTCCGTCGCTGCTGCCGTCCTGATTCTCGCTGACCCAGGCGACCACGAAATCGCCGTCGGCATCGACGTCGACCGATGAGAGATTCTGCGTGCCCACCGTAAAGAGGTTGACCCGGAATTCGGAACCCTGGGCCGCACCTTGTGCGTTGTAGCGCTGCGCGTAAATGCCGCTGGTGTTGCTGTCCTGAAGGAAGCTGCTCCAGGTGACGACGAAGTCGCCATCGGCGTCCATGGCGACCGCGGAAAACGTTTGATCGAGATTCGTATAGGTGTTGACGAGAAATTCACTGCCTTGCGGGACTCCCGCCGCATCGAACCGGCGGGCGTAGATGCCATACGAGCTGCCGTCCTGTCGGTTGCTGCTCCAGGTGACGACGAAGTCGCCATCGGCGTCCATGGCGACTGCTGAGAATCGCTGCGCCGACGTCGTGTATGTGTTCACTTGGAATTCGTTGCCGACCGTCTGTCCCGCGGCATTGTAGCGCTGGGCGAAGACACCGTATCCCAACCCGTCCTGCGCGTAGCTCTCCCAGACGACCACGAAGTTGCCGTTGGCGTCGGTAGCAATGGCTGGGTTCTTCTGGACGTGCGTTGTATAGGTGTTCGCGCGGAACTCACTGCCCTGCCGTTGCGGCGCCCGGATGCGGAGGCTGCGGGCGGCGTCGCCGCCGGGAACGCCGTTCTGATCGCCGTCCAACTGGTTACCGGCGATGTCGGTGATGGATTGCTTTGCCGTCAGCACGTAATCGCCCGCGGTCAGAGCAGACGAGAACGTCACCACGGCTTCGTACTTGGCGGTCGTGGCGTTCAGGGTGAACGCCACCGAGGAGATCAGGCTGCTGACATCGAGGCCGCTTTTCGTCAGGCCCCAGTTGGCCGGGTTTGTCACGCTCGAAACGCCGCCGGTACCGATTGTGGTGAGCTTCTCGGAAAACCGGACCGTGACCGATGACGGCGGAACGACCAGTTGCTCTCCGGCGAACACGGTGTTCCCCGCCACGACCAGATCGGTGACGGTCGGCCCGGCCGCGTCCGCATCGTCGGGACCGACGTCGTCGTAGCGCTGGGCGTAGATGCCGTAGAGACTGAGGTCCTGATCGTTGCTGTCCCAGGCGATGATGAAATCGCCGTCGGCATCCATCGCCACGGCGGAGCGAAACTGCTGATTGGCGGTCCAAGTGTTCGCGCGGAACTCCGCCGCTTGCGGCGTTCCGGCGGCGTTGAATCGCTGAGCATAGATGCCGTCCGCATCGCCGTCCTGACCGCTGCTGCGCCAGGTGACGACGAAGTCGCCGTCGGCGTCGATCGCCAACGCCGGGGCGGCCTGAGCGCTGGTCGTGTACGTGTTGACCTGGAGTGCAGCGCCTTGCGCTGCGCCGGACGAGTTGTAGCGCTGGGCGAAGATGTCGTAGTGGCTGCCGGAGACCAGTTCGTCCTTGCTGGCCCAGGCGATGACGAAATCGCCATCGGCATCCATCGCCACAGTCGGCGCGACTTGCTCGCGGACGGTGTAGGTGTTGACAATGATTTCGGAGCCCACGGCCGTCCCGGAGGCATTGAAGCGCTGGGCGATGATGTCCGAACCGCTATTGGGCCCCCCCTGAAGGTCGTAGGTGCTCCTCCACGCGATCACCGAATTCCCGACGGCATCCACGGCCACGCTGACTTCGACCTGGTTCCCTGCCGTTACGGTATTGACCAGGAATTCACCGCCCTGGGCAGTTCCTGCGGCATTGAAGCGTTGGGCATAAATGTCGTACCCGCTAAACGGGCTGGTCTGATTGGCGCTCCACCAGGCGACGAGGAAGTCCCCGTCGGCGTCCATCGCCACCTTGGAGAATTTTTGCGTGTTCGTTGTGTAGGTGTTGACGAGGAACTCGGCTCCCTGCGCCACGCCGGCGGCGTTGAACCGGCGCGCATAAATGTCGTACCCGCTGGCCGCGCCCGCCTGGTTCACGCTGGTCCAGGCGACGACGAAGTTCCCCGCCGCATCCATCGAAATGGCGGCATTGGCCTGAAGCCCCGTCGTGTAGCCGTTGACTTGGAACTCCGCTCCGACGGCGACACCAGCGGCGCTGTAGCGCCGGCCGCGAATGTCGAAGCTGCTGGACCCCGAAAGTTGGTTGTTGCTCTGCCAAACCACCACGTAGTCGCCGTCGGCATCGACCGCGATGGCCGGCGACTGCTGAGTGTTCGTGGTGTACGTGTTGACCCGAACTTCGCTCCCCACCGGCGCTGCGGTCAGCAGCACGCGCGGTTCCAGGGTTTGCACGCGGGAGGCCCAAACTTGACGACAGGCTGTCCGCCGCGGGCGACGCACGGAATTCATCGACGATCGCGAGCGCAGCCCGTTGAGCCAGGATGGGAAGTGCATCGTCGGGGGCTCCCGTGGTAGCGCCGACAGGAAAACGACGGCATGGACGCAGCGTCTTCGTCGAGAGGACGACTGCCTTCTGGCCGACATCGTACAAGCAATTTAGCGGTGTGAATTGCCAGTTTCAACGTCATTCCCCGTTGCCACGGCGCGGACCGGCAGAATCCGCAAGAAGCCGTTCTTCCTCCCAGCCCGTGCAGTGTCGCCGTGGCACCTCTACAGGCCGCCGGAAATCCGGTGAATCAGTTAATCCCGGCCGGTTGCGCTTTCTCGATTCAACCGCCAAAGTCCCCAAAGCCGATGCTAGGAGAGCGCGAGCTTGGGTCGGCTCAGTGAGCACCCAGGCTGGCGAGGGGGGATGATTTCGGAATGCGACGCCTCATCGTTGTTTGTTGCGTCCTGGTCTGTGGTTGCGCATCGTTTCGCGATGCGTGGAACCAGGACATGCTCTATTGGAAGATGTGTGCCGAAGCCGACCGCGTCTGGTCGGAGTGCCGGCAGGGATATCCTGAAGATCAGCTCTACGCTGACGATTTCCAATTGGGTTTCAAGGACGGATATCTCGCGGTGGCCTTTGGCGCCAACGGCTGTCCACCGACACTGCCGCGCGACAAATACTGGAAGCCGCGCTACAAGAACGCCGAAGGCAAGGCCCGCATCGCCACCTGGTACAACGGGTACGCTGCCGGCGCTTATGCCGCCTTGTCAACGGGCGTGCAGGATTGGAACCGGCTGCCGACGGCGTCCGAAATGTACGGCCGGCGCGATCTCCGGTCGGAGCAGGTCGGCACGGCGGTGCTCACGCCCACGCCGACGGGAGAACCACTCCCTCCAGAGCCGGAAACAGCTCCACCACCGCCGGGAGCTCCCCCGGCAGTTGAGCCCTTGCCTCTGGAAGGGTTGCCGCCCAGCGCGTGGCGATCCGTATTGCCGACGGTGACCGATGCGATCCAGGTCGAAAATGCAGCCTTCGAAATCGAACCGGCGGCAAGTCCCGCTGTGGACGTCGAGATCGAACAGTTGGGTGCGGAAGTGCCAGGGCTGTCGGGGGCGTTTGGACTGAGTCGTCCGGAATAGATTCGTGGACCGTCAAATTGGCGGCAAATTGCAGACGTCTGATGTCGGAGGCTGGACGGAAATGACATCGTTCTCGGGAATCGTTCGTCGAATCGCGCTGTTGTCGGTCGCCGGGCTGGCGTCCCTGACGACCGGCTGCGTTTCGCTCAGCTATTCCTCGGCCAATCTGTCCGCCGTCCCCGCGCATCAGGTGCCGAAGGAAATCCTGGGCCGTCCGAAAAGCGAGATGCAGCAAATCTCCATCTCGCGGCTGCGCCAGCAACCGCCGAAGGTGTACCAGCTCGGCGCGGGCGACGTGCTCGGCATCTACATCGAGAACGTACTCGGCGTCGAAGGAGAGTCCCCGCCGGTCCACTTCCCGGAGACGGGTAATCAACCCCCTGCGCTCGGGTTCCCGGTTCCGATCAACGAGGACGGCACCATCGCGCTGCCGTACATCACGCCGATCCCCATCGCCGGCAAATCCTTGTCGGACGCGACGGCCGCCATCAAACACGCCTACAGCACGATGGACATCATCAAGGCGGGCAAAGAGAACATCATCGTCACGCTCATCCGCCGCCGCCAGTACCGCGTGCAGGTCATTCGGGAAGAGGCCGGCGGCAAAGAGGGGGTCTCGAAGCGCGGCACCGGTCAGAGCGTGGACCTCAACGCCTATGAAAACGATTTGCTGCACGCGTTGAATGAAACCGGCGGACTTCCCGGCAGCGACGCCCGCAATGAGATCTACATCATCCGCGGCAGCTTCGAGGACGGCGCCCGCCGCGATCAGATCGTCGCCCAGATTCTGGCCAGCAAGCCGGAATGCGAATGCCCGTGCCCGCTGCCGGACGATCCCAGCGTCGTTCGCGTCCCGATTCGCTTCTATCCCGACGAATTGCCCGAGTTCACAGAGCAGGACATCATTCTGGAAGCGGGCGACGTGGTCTTTATCCCAGGACGCGACGCCGAGAAGTTCTACACCGGCGGCGCGATTCAGGGGGGCGAGTGGACCATTCCCCGCGACTACGACCTCGACGTCCTCAACGCCGTGGCGTTTGCCCGCGGTCAGATCGGCAGCGGCGGAACGGGCCTCATCCGCGTCGGCGGAGCACAGTCGGGAATCGGCGGTGGCGGCGGCGGAAGTGGCGGACCGATCGGCAAGAACCCGTCCGACTTGATCGTCGTCCGCAAGCTGCCCTGTGGCGGACAGTTGCCGATCAAGGTCGACCTCAATCGGGCCTTGCAGGATCCCACGCATCGGATTCTGGTGCAGCCCGGCGATACGCTGATTCTGCGCTACAAAGTCTACGAGGAAGCGATCAACGCCGCGCTGGGCCTGATCCAGTTCAACTTCCTCTTCAGCGGCCTCAGCGGCCAGGGCGCGTAACCGTCGAGACGGTTTCAAAACCCAACCCTGGCTGTAGCCGTTAGTGGCGGGACATTGACCGGGGGTCAAATACGCCGAAGGCGTTCAATCACACAGCCCAGGGTCGCGAGTCTGCGAGCGCACCCTGGGGAAGCGGCGAGCGAGCGAATCGACCCTGAAAGGGTCGCAGCATCGGCAGCGTTAAACTCCGGTGAAACCCTTTCAGGGTATGGGGGTCGTCATCGATCGCCACCCAGGGTGCGCTCGCAGACTCGCGACCCTGGGCTTTGCGATACTACGCCTTCGGCGTACAGACCATGCGGTTTTGAAACCGCTTCTAACAATCTCTTCAGAAGCCGCGGGGTCCCACCCCCGCGGATCTTCTCTTCTGTTTTACCGCACGCTCAAAAACTCATTCGCGTTGAGCAGCACCAGGCAGATTTCCGCCAGGGCGCGAGTCTCCGGTGACACATCGGCCGGCTGCAAGTCGGGCGTGTAATGTTCCAGCTCGCGCAGATCTTCGTCCCAATGCACCATCTCGCCGGTCAACTCCTCGACCATGCCCCGCCGCACCTGCCGTGGCAATGTGGAACGCGACTGTTGATGGCTTCGATGACGCCCCAGCATCGTCTCATAGTGCATCAAGCTGCCGGTGAGTTCGTCGGGTGTGACATCCCGCCCCAGCGCCTCCAGCCACGCCTGCCGGATGCGCGCTTCAACGGGCTTCTCGTCCCGACACAATCGGTTCGCCCAGGCGATCGCGCGACCGTGCGCGAACTGGCTGTTGAACTGCGCAAAGACCTGCGGCGTGACGGTCGTTTCATCGCGGCGCTCGCAGGAAGTCTCGCTCCCCGGCCGGTTGAAGACCTCCAGCCACGGGTCCGACAACGTGCGATACCGGAAGGCGTAAATCGTCCGCCGATGCCGTTCCGCCGGCGTCCGCGACGGCAGATACGCCGGTGCGACCGAACCCATGATGTGCCGCGGCTGCAACGCGACTTCCCAGTTCAATTCGGGAAACACGCCCGGACCGCCGGCGAGCGGGTTGAGTTCGCCGCTGACCAGCAGCATCGCGTCGCGGAGTTCCTCCGCGGACAACCGTCGCGGCGGATAATACGCCAGCAGTTCGTTCTTCGAGTCGAGCAATTGCACCGCGGCGTGATCGGGATGGTGACTCGCCAGCCGATAAGTCTCCGACGTCATGACCAACTCGTGCAACCGTTTCAATGACCAGTCGTGCTCGATGAACCAGGTCGCGAGCCAATCCAGCAGTTCCGGGTGCGAGGGCTTCGCGCCCATCTTGCCGAAGTTGTTCGGAGTTGCCACGAGGCCGCGGCCGAAGTGCTGCTGCCAGACGCGGTTCACGATCACGCGCGCGGTCAGCGTGTTCTCCGGACTGGCGATCCAATGCGCCAAGGCGAGGCGGCGACCGGACATCTCATCGGGAATCGAATTCCACGCGGTCCGTTGCACGACTTCGTTCGCGCCGAACATCGCGCTGAGGACGCCCGGCGACACCGCATCGGCCGGCGACTCCGGCGAGCCACCGGTCAGAATGTGGACGACCGGCACCGTGCCGTCCAGCTTCTTCGGCATCTGATACAGCGGTTTCACCGAAGTGTAGCTGTTGGCCGGGCCGGAATAGATGCCGAAAGCATACGGCTCGAAGCGTTTCAGCTCGCGCTCCAGGTAGTCCTTCTGTTTGTTGTAAACCTTGCGCAGCGACAGATCGACCGCGTCCAAGCCGAACGTGCCGCCGAGATAGTCCTTCTTGGGCCGCTTCTCCGGCGGCAGTTCATCCAGTGATTTCACGCCATTCTGCGCCAGAAACGCAGTCGCCGCGTCTTCGCTCTTCTGGCGAATCGCCGCTTGCTTGGCATCAATGTCGGCAATCCGGGCCCGCACCGGCGCGAGGGCGGCGTCGAAGCCCGCGGTGTTCTCCACGTCCAGAAACGCCGTCGGCCGCTCGACGAACTGCACCGGCGCGAACACGGCCTGGATGCGGTAATAGTCGCGCGTGGGAACGGGATCGAACTTGTGATCGTGGCACGACGCGCACCGCAGTCCCTGTCCCAACAGGCTCACGCCGATGTGCTGCGTCACGTCGTCCAGAAACTGCTGTCGGGTGATCGCCGCGACGGTCATCCCGGTGTGTTCCCACGGCCCCATCCGCAGATAACCGACGGCGATCTGCAATTCGGGATCGTCGGGATCGAGTTCATCGCCGGCGAGCTGCTCGACGACGAACCGGTTGTACGGTTTGTCGTTGTTGAAGGAGCGGACTACGTAATCGCGATACCGCCAGGCGTTGGGCCGCTCGTAATCGTTGGAGAAGCCGCTGGTGTCGGCGTACCGCACGACATCCAGCCAGTGCCGGGCCTGCTGCTCGCCGTAGTGAGAACTCGCGAGCAGCCGCCGCAAGACGGTCCGATCTGCGTCGGACGATTGATCGGCAAGATACGCATCCATGTCGTCGGGCGTCGGGGGCAACCCGGTCAGATCAAACGTTGACCGCCGCAGCCACGCTCGCTGGTCGGCCCGTTCGGCGAGTTGTGTCACGCCCCGCCGTTTCTGCGCGGCTTGCAGGAACGCATCAATCGGATTGGCGACCCGCGCCGGATTGATCACATCGTCAGGCACCTCGGGGCGACGGATCGGTTGATACGCCCAAAGATCCTCGGGTTGATATGGCCGATTCGTCCACGCCTCCGACAACCCGCCGCTGGTCGCGACCGTGACGCCACCGTCTGCCGACGACGCTTGCGGTTTCGCGGTCTTCTCCTCTTTCTCTTCCCACGGCGCACCCGCCAGAATCCACTGCCGGACCCACCCGACCTGCACCGCGGCCAACCGGTCGTTTTCCTTGGGCGGCATCTGCAACCCGGCATCCGCCCAGGTGATCGCCCGATACAACGGACTCTCATCCGGCTTGCCGGGGATGAGCGACGGCTCGCCCGACTCGCCCCCCTTCAGCAGCGCCGTCCGCGAGCGAAGATCGAGCGCCCCTTTCAAGTCGTCCGGCTTTTGACCGTGGCAGGCTAGGCACTTTTCGACGAGGAGCGGACGAATCTTCGCACGGAAGAGGGCCGCACCGTCGATGGCTTCGTCAGCGGCAACGGGGGCGACGAAAATGAACATCGTCGCAGCCGCACGAACCATGCTTCTGGTTGCAGGCGAAATCCATGCGGCGAATCGACGGCTTGCGGCTGTCATGGCGTCACTCTCCAGCCTCGAACGTAGAGCCTGTTCGTCAGAATGTCAACAACTCGCCGTCCCCACAGAAACGCAACTTGACAGATCGGATGTGTTGCGTATTATGTGGACGCAACATGACTGATTGGAGACGACGCAATGGCGGGCGAGCCGTGGCAGATCAGCCGCGACATGTTTCTGGAAGAGTCTGAAGTCGAGCAGCTTCTGGCGGACGTGCGCCGTCGCACTGTCGAGGCGGATGCCGGTGACGCCACACCAGTTGTCGATCAACTGATCATTGAAATCCTGGTGTTTTCCGGATTGCGGCCGTCGGAATTTTGCCGGTTGCGGGTTCAGGATGCGCGACTCAAGGCCGCTGAGTCTTCGCTAGAGATTACGGAAGGCGCTGGGCAACACCGCAGCGTGTCGATTCCGCGCTGGTTGAGCCAGGCGATTGCCGGGTACCTCAAGAAAATCCGGCCGTTGTTTCTCGACGTCCGCAACGGCGCGGATTCGCCCACGTCCCCGTTGATTCTGAACGAACGCGGCCGGGGCTATGAGCGAACTTCGTTGTACCGCCGCGTGACCCGCATCCTCACGACCGCCGGTCTCGGCGAACGGGCCAGCGTGCAGTTGCTGCGGCACACCTACGGCTACCTCGCCTACAAGCGTTCGGGGGGGAACCTGCTGTTCGTGCAGCGCCAGTTGGGACACGCCCATCCGATGGTCACGGCCATCTATGCCCAGTTCGAGGAAGAGCGGCCGACCGAACTCGCCAATCAGATCGGTACTGCGAATCGTCCCCAACCATCCTGAAAGGAACCGCCCTCATGCCAGCCACGCAATGGACTCATGCGACGATCATGGAGCAACTGCCGGCGATCATCGCCGATTGCCTGGGAGTCGATGAATCGGATGTTCTGCCGCACTCGAACTTCAAGTCGGACCTGGGTGGCGAATCGATCGACGAACTCGACCTGTCGTTCCGCTGCGAGAAAGCCTTCCAGGTGAAAGGGCCATTTCAGCCCCTGGTCCAACTTGGTCATGCTTCTCTGGACAACGACGGTTGCATTCCACTGGACGTCCTTCAGGAGTTCCTGCGGCAGTTCCCGTTCCTCGCGACGCTGGTGGCCGACAGTGGACGAACTCGATTCCAGCCCCGACAGCTCATGGAGTTTTTCACCACCGATGCCATTGCGCACTTTGTCGAAGCAGCGATCAAACGCAATGGCGGGTCTATAACTCTTTGAGCAGACGACTCAGGAAACACCAACCCGAAGCGCAAGCGAGCGCTCGCCCTCGCTCACGCTTCGGGTTGGTGTTGCTGGCAATCATCGCCATGCGAAGCGCACGCCCCCTCACCCTAACCCTCTCCCCCGAAGACGGGGGCGAGGGGACCGGGCATCAAAGCCGCCCAGAATCGAGACGCACGCCATTTCATCGCTGCACGCGCGCCGTCGCCGCACCGGCGACCAAAGCCTCGACCTCCGCGACACCCACCAGCGCGAAATCGCCAGGAATGGAATGCTTTAGCACGGCCGCGGCGGTGGCGAATTCGACGGTCGATGCTAACGGATCGCTGCGCAACAGCCCGCGAATGACCCCCGCTGCGAACGCATCCCCCGCGCCGATACGGTCCACCACGTCGATGTCGTACGCGCGGCTCTCGACGATCTCATCGCCGCGTGCGAGCAGTCCCCAATAGCGGTTGACGCCGGTTTCGGTCACCGTCCGTTCGGTGAAGGCGACGGTGTCGATGCCATAGCGCTGGCGGAAGGCGGCGATGCCGTCGCGGCCGGTTTTCGTGACGTCGAAGAACGTCGTCAGGTCCGACTCGCTGCCGAAGTAGACGTCGACGGACTCCAGCAGCGGCGGCAACACGCGGCGGGCTTCGTCGATCGACCACAGGGTGCTGCGGTAGCTGCAATCGAAGCTGACCGGAATCCGCCGGGACTTCGCGGCCGCGAGCGCGTCGGTGAGCGACCGGCGGACGTTGTCCCCCAGCGCGGGAGCCGTGCCCGAGAAGTGGAACCACGCCGCGCCGTCGAGAATCGTCGGCCAGTCGAATTCCGCCGGGTCGAGCGTGCGGAAGCTGGAGTGCAGGCGGTCGTAAATGACTTTGGTGCCACGCTGCGACGCGCCGGTTTCGACAAAAAACAGGCCGAGCCGGTCGCCGCCGCGCCGGACGTGCTGCGTGTCGACGCCGTAGCGACGGAACTGGTTGACGCACGCCTGGCCGAGTTCGTGGGCCGGGACCTTGGACACGATCGCCGCGGGCTGGCCCCATTGCGAGAGCGCGAC
>JAWXBB010000374.1:0-2833 GCA_034439795.1 Planctomycetaceae bacterium
CGGTAATGCTGATAAATGTGGGAATATTGCCGTGCAGGTCGAGCAGCGTGTGCATTTTCACCGCAGCTTTATGCTTGCGGAATGTCCGGCGTCAACTATTTCTTCTCCTTGACGACAATTATTTCTCCCGATCAACGACAACTACTTTTTGACTCTTAGGGCGGCGCGAAGCGCCCGCCGCCGGGCGGAGGGCGAAGCCCGCCCGGCGGCCGCGTTTTCCTCCGGGAGAGAGGGGATTCGTGGCGGTGGGAAAGTGGGAAACCTGCTTTTGGTTTTCCACTTTTCCATCCGCCTTCGTCGTCGGAGCTGTGGAAATGTGGGAATCTCGCCTGCCTTTGGGCGAGATTTCCAAGGGGCTGTGGAAAGAGGGGGAAGCCTGCTTTTGGCTTTCCACGCTTTCCATAGGCCCGTCATTTCCACAGCTCTCTTTCCGGCGTGGTTCTGGTTTTGGCGACCGCCCTCTCATTCGGCCGCGCCTTGGCTCTCCGCCTGTTGTTTCTGCTTGGCGTGCTCCACCCGGTAGCTCGGGATGTTCAACTCGATGATCACGCTGTGATGCACCAGCCGGTCGATCGCCGCCGCTGTCATCATGGCGTCTTTGAAGATCGCTTCCCATTTCGAAAACGGTAGATTGCTGGTCATCAGCACGCTGCCCCGTTCGTAGCGCTCCGCCAACAATGTGAACACCACTTCCATGTCGTCCCGGCTCTGCTGCAAGTAGCCCAGATCGTCGATGATCAAACCGTCATAGCGGGCCAGCCGTTTGATCTCCCGGCTCAGCCGCAGGTCCCGCTTGGCGGCCAGTAAATCCTGCATCAGCAAGGCGCACTTGGTGAAGTGCATCTTGCGCTCCCGTACCACCACCAGTTCCTGGGCCAGCGCCGTCAGAAGGTGACTCTTCCCCGACCCCGGATTTCCGAAAACCAATACGTTCTCTTTCCGATCCAGAAAGCCGCCCTCCAGCAGCGTTTTCATCTGCCGTGCCGCCTTCGCCGGCAACCGCTTTAAATCGAAACTGGCCAGCGACTTCTCCAGCGGCAGCTCCGAGTCTTTCAGCAACCGTTGCACCCGGGCCTTCCCTCTCTGCTCGCATTCCCTTGAGACCACCTCCAACAGATACTGCTCATAGCTCAACGTCTCTCGTTCCGCCCGCCGCGCCGTGTCTTCGTAGCACTCTCGCACCGTCGGCAAGTGCAAGTCCTTGAGGCGCCCTATCAGCGCCGGCCGTACGTCAGTGGTCGCGCTCATTGCCGCACTCCCATCTCCGGGCATAACTGGTCGAAGCTTGCCAGGTCCACCGCCGCCACTTCCACCATCGTCACCGGCGGAATCGTATCGAGCTTGGCCAGCACTTCGCCGATCGACTCCGCCGTAATCACCGCCTCCGCCTTCCTCTCCAGCAGCTCACGCAAGGCCTCATCCACCTGCACCTCACCTGCCTCCGCCGCCAGTTTCAGAATCTTCAAGTACTCTTTGCTCGACCGGCCCGGCGTCGTGTCCCGCAGCGCATCGTAAGCCATTCGAAACCGGCTGGTCGGGAACAGATCCTCTTGATAGCGGTAGTTTTCAAACGCCCCTGGCTTCCGCACCAGCCACTCGATGATGTGCCGGTAATCGATGCGATGCTTGCTCCGCCCTCGCAGCCGCGGCAGGTCTTCTACTTTCCGCTGTCCGTACCAAACCTCCACATGGTCCAGGTACAACCGCGCCTCCACCCGCGCCCCGATCAGACGACTGTTCACCGAATACGAGTTCCGCTCCACGTGGATCAGACTGCCCGAGTCCACCTTCACCCGCTCCCTCTTGGCCGATTCCATCCGGC
Organism: Planctomycetaceae bacterium; assembly: GCA_034439795.1. GTDB lineage: Bacteria > Planctomycetota > Planctomycetia > Planctomycetales > Planctomycetaceae > DSVQ01. The sequence goes on from JAWXBB010000374.1 coordinate 1,823, forward strand.
GCGCCGGCAACTCCCGCATCACCGCCAGTTCCTCGGCCAACCGCGCCCGCCGGCCCGCATTCCGCCGCGCGAACAGCTCTTTGAGAAACTGCGCGTACTCGGCCAGGCTCCCAAACTCGCGACTCCCTCTCAGCAGCAGCGCCTGCTCCACCGCGCGCTTAAACCGATGGTGGCTCTGCTCGGCATCCCCGTTCTCGTTCGGACTCGCCGGATTGGTGTGCTGCGGCTTCACCCCGTAATACTGCATCACCCCTTCATAGCGCCGGTTGAACTCCTCCAGGTTGCTCATGTTGTTCACCGCGCTCGACAGGCTGTCGGTTCGGTGTTCGGCGGCTACCGCTCCCAACTCCCACACTGCGTTCTGCCATCCTTCGGTCAAGCTCTCCAGGCTCTCCGAATAGCAGATCGTGCCCGTCTCCCAGTTCGAGTACGTCAGCACAAAGTGGTACACCAGGTGCCCGAACGTCTGGCCCCCGACCGTGATTCCCAGCTCGGTCATGTGCGTGAAGTCCGACGCGCATAACCGTCCCGGCGTGTGCTTCTGGCCGAAGTACACCTCCTGGGCCGGCCCCTCCGTCACCCGCCATAATTTGATCCGCCGTTGCAGTGTCCGGATCTGCCCGTCGCTGAACCGTCCGGGATATTCCCGCTGCAGCCACTCAAACAGCGTCTTGGCTTCCAGGCCGGGACTCTCCTGAATCTGCTGCTGAACCGCGTCCCATACCTCGTCAAACGGATCCTCGCGGGTCCGCCAAGGGCGTTCCTTCTTCAATTCGCTGGGCAACCGTTCCAGACCCAGATACCGCCGCGCAGTGGTCGGGTCCATCCCCGCCTTCGACGCCGCTATCTCCTGATTCTTTTCTGTGTTCGACAACTTTCTTAGCCTCCTCACCTGCTCATCCGTGACCATTTCTTGGCGCGCCTTCGGCGCGAACCCCGATGGTCACATTAGTTGTCGTCGAGCGGGAGTTTTAATTGTCGTCAGCCAGGAGATCTAATTGTCGCCGATCA
>JAWXBB010000375.1:0-5643 GCA_034439795.1 Planctomycetaceae bacterium
GATGCCATAACGCACCGTTCTGGCACCCCGCCGGGGTGCTGAGTTCGTGTCTGCCGCATTCCGGGGGTCTTCGCAAAGCCTCCGACCCCCGGCTACTTTCTGCGAACCCTTCGGGTTCAAGCGACACCGTGCCACTGGCGTCACGGCATTCGTCGATGAGACTCCGCGATCACCCATAGACCGCGCCCCGGCCGCATGGCACACTGGACGGCATCTCCGAACCGCCTGCGGTTCCCGTCGCCGCTCGTCCGCATGCCAAGGCCGTTTCTCTGATGAAGTCTCTCGATGAGCTCCTCGACCGCTTTCGCGTCGAGCCGGGCCAGAAATGTCGCCTGAAGGATTACAACCCCGGCTGGCAGGGGGACGAAGACCGCCCGGAGGACGAACGCCGCGAGTATGCCGCGAAGGTGCTGGAGGAGAGCGTCGCGGCGGTTTCCGAAGCCCAGGAGCTGCTGTACGCCGCCGATACCTGGTCGGTGCTCGTCATTTTCCAGGCGTTGGACGCCGCGGGGAAAGACGGCACCATCAAGCACGTGATGTCGGGCGTGAACCCACAGGGGGTGAGTGTCGCCAGCTTCAAGCAGCCGTCAGCGATGGAGCTCGATCACGATTTCCTGTGGCGCTGCAACGCGGCGCTCCCCGAGCGCGGCCGCATCGGCATCTTCAACCGGTCGTACTACGAAGAAGTGCTGATCGTCAAAGTGCATCCGGAACTCGTCGCCGCGCAGCGCATCCCCAACGCCGACCCCGATCGCAAGAAATTCTGGAAGGCCCGCTACGCCAGCATCAACCAGTTCGAGGAACACCTGGCCCGCAATGGCACGAAGATCCTCAAGTTCTTCCTGCACATTTCCAAAGACGAACAGCGCCGCCGGTTTCTGAAGCGGCTGGAAGACCCCGACCGGCACTGGAAGTTCTCCGAGGCCGACCTGCACGAACGCGACTTCTGGGACGACTACCAGAAGGCCTACGGCGAGATGCTGACCGAAACCAGCACCAAATACGGCCCGTGGCACGTGATCCCCGCGGACCACAAATGGGTCAGCCGGGCCGTGGTCGCGAAGATTCTGGCCCGCGAGATCAACGGCTTGAAGGTCAAGCGGCCCGAACTGTCGCCGGAAGAGATCGCCCGGCTGGGCGAATACCGGGAGCGGTTGTTGAATGAGGACGGCGGCAACTGATGTTGACTCGTGGCACCAACGCCATGCACGATTTTCTTGAGAGAAAGAGTGTTGGTCCACAGATTACGCCGATGACGCAGATTAAGAGCCAGACAAATCGAGGATGACTCGAAGTCGATTCCCTCTGGCCCTCAGTCTTTCAATCTGTGGAATCTGCGAAATCTGCGGATAAACTCTTCCCCTTGTCGAACGAAATCGTACGCAGCGTTGCGTGGCATCCCCCTCAACCCCGCACCAGCTTGATGAGTCCCTGAATCTGGCTCGGCACCACGTAGGCCGCCACGACCAGAATCGAGACCACCGCGATCACCAGCAGGATGTCGGTGATCAGCCACGGTTGCAGGCGGCGGTCCACCCTGGCGTGCCGGAGGTAGAGCGTCACGAGGGCGATCATCGGCAACGTCGCGCCCTGGGCGACGCCGCCGACCGTGACCATGAAGGTCGGGTCGCGGGCAATCAGATAGAACGTGAGCGCGACCGCCGGGAAGACCAGGCAGAATCGCGAAATCACCGTGGCCCGACGGGCGGGCGTCGTCACGTTGACGAAGCCGTTGAGGTTCAGAAAGTCGGTGATAAGCCGAGCATTGGCGGCACAGGCGAGGTACAGCGTCTTGAACAGCACGGCCCCCGCGCCGATCAGGAACAGGATGCGGGTCCACGCGCCGAACGGGCCGATGTACATTTTTGACAGCGTGTCGATCAGTTCCCGCCCCTTGGGATCGAGTCCCTGCGGATGCAGCACCGCGGCCCCCATCAGGTAGAACGCCACTGTCGAGACCGTGAACACCACCATGCTGACCCACGCGTCGAGGTGCAGCACGCGGACCCAGCCGCGGGCCCGGCGCTCCCACGCGGCGGTGTCTTCGGCCTTGCCCGCGTACCGCGCGTACCCCTTTTCGAGGCACCAGTACGGATAGTAGAACAGCTCCGTCGCCCCGACGCCGGTGATCCCGAACACGGCGAAGCCGACCGCCAACCCCTCCGGCGGAATGCGCATCTCCAGGCCGGACAGCAGGTCGCTGGCATGAATCGGATAATCGGTGAAGGCGAGCGCCGCCGCGCCGGTGACCGTGATGAGCGTCACGCTGATGACGATCAGCGTCGTCAGCCATTCAATCCGCCGATAGCTGCCGCGATAGATGAGGGCCATTGTCACCAGGCACGTTGCGAAGGCCCACGGAAACTCCGGCCGATCGCGCACCAGCGCCGCGACTGCGGGCATCGAACCGTCCAGCAGTTGGGCCGTGTGTTCGGCGACGGCCGGAAAGCCGAGATGCAGCGCCTGTCCCACGCCGCCGGTCATGCCGCCGAGTTGGAACACCGAACACAGCATCATTGCGAACCACCACCAGACCAGCGGGTGGGCGCGTCGGCCGCGGCCGGGCAGGTCGTTGAACGCCCCCAAAGTGGGCTTGCCCGACGAGATCGCGTACCGTCCCAGCTCGATCTGCACGAACACCTTGATGACGCAACTGAACAGAATCAGCCACAGGAACACGAACCCGTGCTTGGCGCCGAGGCTGGTCGTCAGGATCAGTTCGCCGGAGCCGACGATCGTGCCGGCGAGAATGATGCCCGGCCCGATCTTCCGCAGCGCGGCCCAGAGGGTGGCGGGCGGTTCGAGAATCTCATCGGGCGGCAGCGCGTACGGATCGTAGCTGAGGACTTCGTCGCTCATGCCGGCGGGCCTTCGTCGAGGGTGCGTCGCAGAGGATGAACGGGGATGATACCACCGCGGTCCACGGTTCGCACCCGGCGAGCGGGGGGCATGAGTGCCAATGCGTGCGTCCGCTAATTGGTGGTCATGATTCGCAGAAAGTTTTCCGTCATTGGCTTTGGACCTCGAAGAGGTCGCAGAAAGTAGCCGGGGGTCGCAGCGTTTCGCGGAGACCCCCGGAAAACGTGGCGAGCGCGCTGAGCATCCCGAAGGGATGCCATAAGTTGCACGGTTCTGGCATCCCTTCGGGATGCGATTTTCTCAATGCCGACGTCCGGGGGTCTCCGCAAAGCCTTCGACCCCCGGCTACTTTCTGCGAACCCTTCGGGTTCAAGTCACAAGTCATCACGATCAATCTGCGGAGACATCCGCGTCCGGATGATTTCCCTCACATCACCAACCACCGGGAATAAATGTGACCCCAATGGATCATCTATGCGGGTGTTGAGGGAGTCAGAGAAGCGAAGACGCTGTTGCTCGCACAACGGGCAGATGGGGAGTTCCGCGCATGTCCGCGTGGCTGGCCGACGTTGTCTTAATCCTGCACATCGCCTACGTCGCGACGGTGGTGTTGGGCCTCGTCGCGATCTGGGTCGGCTGGCTCCGTGGAGTGACTTGGGTCCGCAATCCTTGGATTCGCGGCGGGCATCTGGCGATGATCGGCGTGGTCGTCGCGGAAAGCTGGCTCGGCATCACCTGCCCGCTGACCACGTGGGAATGGCAACTCCGTGTCGCCGCAGGGCAGTCGATGAACGACGCCGGCCCCGTCGCCGCGTGGCTGCATCCGCTGTTGTTCTTCGACGTCGAGTGGTGGATCTTCACGGCCTGCTACACGACGTTCGGGCTGCTCGTGCTGCTGTCGTTCGTAGTGATTCGGCCGCAATTCAGCCGGCGGACAGGATCGACGCCCGCAGTTGACGGACGTGCTCCAGCGGCGCAATGACGCCTGCACTGTCCCAGCCCGGCGATCCAGACGATGACGGCGTTTTCCCTTCCCAGCCCCGAGCGCGAGCGAGGGCGTCTTCCGTTTTTGACGCCCTCGCTTGCGCTCGGGGCTGGGAAGGACGCACCATCAACCCTTGACGCGATACCCGATCTGACCGAGCAGTGTCCGAATCCGATCGCGGTGTTCGCCCTGGATTTCCAGCGTCTCGCCGTCAATCGTCCCGCCCGCGCCGCAGGTGGACTTGAGTCGCGTCAACAGCGCCGTCAGGTCATTCTTGTCCGCCGATAAGCCGCGGACGACCGTGACCTGCTTCCCCTTAGCGCGGCGTTCGACGGCCAGCGTCGCCGTCTGCTTCTCCGGCGGCGTCAGCACTTTCTCGGCCGCGACCGGCGGGCACGCACACTCCGCCGTCAAGGCCCCGCATCGCTCACACGTTGGCGGTCGATCCCATGCAGTGCCGGAGAAGAGGCGCGACATGAACGGGTCCGATGCAAAGAGGTCGTCGCAGCCCGGAGCGCAAGCGACGGAGTTCCGGGACGGCCAGGACGCCGTTCGCTGGCGCTCTCGGCTGTGATGATCATCCATCCGACTTACCCCAGCGACCACCCGGCCCGCGGCTCGCGCGTCAGGAAGCGTTCGGCGGCGGGGCAGTTGGGAATGCGCAGGTGTACGCGGTCCCATTCGATTTTCTGGCCGGCCCGGAAGGCGACGTTGCCCAGGTGGTTCGCTTCCGTCAGCGGGCCGGCGTAGCTGAACGGGCTGCTCGTCTTGCCGCCGGTTTTGATCGCCTGCAGCCATTCCTGATGCTGGCCCGGTGAATCCGGGATGAACGGTTCCGGGCGGATGAAGTCCTTAAATTGATCCTCCGGCAGCAGCACGTGCTTGTTGTAGTCCGACAGCAGCAGCCCCTTGTCGCCGACAAAAAGCACACCGTTGCCCCATTGCGGAATGCCGTTGTCGGTCCAGAGCTTCGGCTTGTGCGTCCCCTGATACCACGTCACCGAACACGGCGGTTGCTCGCCGCGCGGGCCGTACTGGTAGACGGCGGTCATCGACGCCGGCGCGATCTCGGGATGCGGCGCGGTTTCGCTGTTCGCTTCGATCGTCAGCGGCGCGTCGAGTTCCAACGCCCACCACGGCAGATCGATCCAGTGGCTGCCGAGGTCCGACATCGTGCCGTTGCCGAATTCCCACCAGCGGTACCATTTCGGGCCGGGGAAATACACCTCGTGATACGGCCGCTCCTGGGCCGGGCCGAGCCACAAGTCCCAGTTGAGGTGCGCGGGCGGCGTCATCGCTTCCGTCGGCCGCTCGGTGACGTAGACGATGTCTTTGTGCGTTTCGGCGTCCGCCTTCGATTGCAGGCCCCAGGCGCGCGAGACCCACACGTGCGCCTCGCGGACCGGGCCGATGGCCCCCGTGCGGATCAGTTCCACGACGCGGCGGTAGTTCGGCATGCCGTGGATCTGCGTCCCCATCTGCGTGATGACGCCCGCCTCCGCCGCGGCGGCAGTGACCAGCCGGGCTTCGACGACGTTCTGCGTCAACGGCTTCTCGCAGTAGACGTGCTTGCCCAGCTTGAGCGCCGGCAGCGTGGCATAGGCGTGCGTGTGTTCGGTGGTGCTGACGACCACGGCGTCGAGGTCGCGATGCTCGTCGTACAGCCGGCGGAAGTCGGCATACGTCCGGGCCATCGGATACTCGGCGGACGCCTTGCCGAGGTTTTGCCCGTTGACGTCGCACAGCGAGACGACGTTGATGGTCTCGGAATTCGGGGACGCCATCGTCCGCAGATTGGC